>JACRCS010000683.1 GCA_016218905.1 Deltaproteobacteria bacterium | reverse complement strand
TCCGGCATCGGGACGTCGACGACGGCGACCTTCGGGTTCGAGACGAGCTTCGGGGAGAGCTCGGCGAGGTTCTCGGCGACGAGGAGGACGACGTTGTCCTGCTTCTCGATCTGCGGGAGGAACGACCAGCGGTGGAGCGTGACGATCGAGGCGCGGTCGAGGTCCCCCTGAAACGACGCGTCGCCGGACGGGGCGACCGTCTCGGCGTATTCGATGACGACGCCCACCTTCCGCGAGGTGACGAGGAGCCGCTCGAGGCCCGCGAGGGCCTTCTCTCGCGGCGCCTCGCGCATCAGCTCGGCCTGCGCCTCCGCCTCCTTCGCCTTCTTCACGAACCGCACGCCGGTCGCCAGGTTGTAGACGGCGATCGTGTCCCTCACGTCCTTCCAGAAGAGCTCGGTCAGGAACTCGGTCAGCGGCCTCAGCGCGCCGTCGACGTGGACGAGGTCGTGGACGTTGCCGTGGAGGACGAAGAGGACCGCCTCGTTGCGCAGGTAGCGGCGGCGGAGGTCCTCGGCCCATGTGGGGAGGGTGCGGGCGTCGGCCATTCGGGGCTCCTTCCGGAAGGGGGTGCGGCTCAGGGGTTCGAGAGGCCGGAGGCCTCGAGGAGCGCCTCCGTGTCGCGGGCCGACTGCTTGATCGCTTCGACGCCCTCGAGGAGCTCGTCGAGCTGCCCGGAGAGCTCCTTGGGCGACTGCATGGTGACGATCTGGTCGGCGATGAGCTGGAAGGTGTTCTCGATCAGGTCGAGCTGACCGCGGGCGACACCCAGGTAGTGCTGGATCTCGCGCATCCGCTCCTGGCGTTTCACGACGATCGCGAGGTTCTTCTGCGAGATCTCCGTCCGCTGGTCGCCCGGGTCGCCGCGCCGGACCTCGGCCGCGTAACGGTCGACGTCCCGGGCGAGCCCCCGCTCGTCGACCGAGTCGAGGTAGGCGGCGTAGCGCCCGCAGGTGAGGGCCATCTCGACGAAGGCGTCGACGAGCCGGTCCGTCTTCACGAGCTCGGCCCGGAGGAGCTCGCCCGTGAAGGTCGGGTTCTGCGCGGCGAGCTGCTCGATCTCCCTCCGGCGGGCCACGAGGGCCTCGACGCGCTCCCGGTCGGCCTCGGGCAGACCCGCGATCCTCCGGCCCCGCTCCTCGGCCTCGATCGCCTCCTTCAGCTTCGCGAAGCGGGGATCCCAGAGGAGGTGCCGAAGGCGCCGGCTGTCGGGGGCCCAGAGGAGCCAGAGCACCTCGAGGCCGACGGCCCCGAGAATCGGCAGCGGGTTGAGCGTGAGGACCGAGGCGGCGGCCGCACCGCCGAGGAGCGAGAGGTTGTACGGGTTGAGGAACGCGGCTTTCAGGTACGACGACTGCCCGAAGGCCGTGTCGACCGCCTTTCCCTTCAGCAAGCCGATCGCCGTCTCTTTGGCGGCGTCCCGGATCGCCGGCGAGACGCCCGAGCGGGCGGCGGGGGGCTGCACCGTGGCGGCCTTCGGTCGGGTGACCTGCTGCTCGGCCACGGCGTTCCCGTCCTACGCCGCCGGCTGCGGGGCGTAGAGCATGTCGAGGAGCCTCTTCTCGATCGCCCGGAACGCGTCCGACGACTTCAGGTGGACGTCGCGCTCGGCGAAGCTCGGGATGTCGACCCGGTGGAGGATGCGCGCGGGCCTCGAAGAGAGGACGTAGCAGGTGTCGGCGAGGTAGACCGCCTCGGAGACGTCGTGCGTGACGAAGAGGATCGTGTTGTCCTCGATTCGCGAGACGTCGAGGAGGAGCCCCTGCATTCCCCACCGGGTCATCGGGTCGAGCGCTCCGAATGGCTCGTCCATCAGGATGACGCGCGGCTTGTTGACGAGCGTCCGCGCGATGGCGACCCGCTGCTTCATTCCACCGGAAAGGTCCTTCGGGAACCGCCCCGCGAAGTCGAGGAGACCGACTTCCTTCAGGACCGCTCGCGCTCTCTCGCCGCGCTCTTTCGGCGGGGTCCCCTGGAGCTTCAGACCGTATTCGACGTTCTCCTGCACCGTGAGCCAGCCGAACGAGGTGTAAGCCTGGAAGACCATCCCCCGGTCCCGCCCCGGCTCGCCGACCGGCTGCCCGTCGAGAAGGATCCTTCCTTTCGTCGGCGGGAGGAGGCCGGCCACGGCCTTCAGGATCGTCGACTTGCCGCAGCCCGAGGGGCCGAGGAAGACGACGACCTCGCCGATGCCGGGCTTGTCGGCGATGTCGAACGAGACGTCGCGGACGGCCTCGGTCTTCTCACCGCCGCGACCGATGTAAGTGACCGAAAGGTCCTGGATCGAGAGGCGGTGAGCGGCCGACGGCGCGGTCGCGCTCACGACGACGCCTCGCGCCAACGGAAGAGGAGCCGGGAGGTCGTGGAGATGAGGAAGTCGGTCAGGAGCCCGATGCCTCCGATGACGAGGAGGCCCGCGAACGACCACGACGCCTTCTGGTGCGTCCGGGCCAGCTCGACCATGTAGCCGAGACCGTGCTCGGGGTTCACCGCCTCGGCGAGGATGACGTAGGTCCACGAGATCGCGTTCATGACGCGGAACGAATCGAAGATCTCGGGCGCGGCGGCCGGGAGGAGGACCGTCCGGATCACCTGCCCGCGCGAGGCGCCGCGCGTGAGCGCCGTCTGGACGTACTCCTCGGGAACGGCGCGGATCGCCGTCACGACGACGGGGAGGAGGTAGACGAAGACGCCGAGAAAGAGGAAGGCGATCTTCTGCTTCTCGTAGATGCCGAACCAGAGGATGAGGAGCGGGATGAAGGCCGAGATCGGCATGTAGCGCAGCGGCGACACGATCGGCTCGAAGAGCCGGTTCACCGGCGTGAAGGCGCCCATGAGGATCCCGAGCGGAAGCGCCACGATCGAGGCGAGGAGAAATGCGAAGGCGATCCGCCGCGTCGAGACGACGATCGCCTGCAGAAGATCGTATTGGAGGAAGAGCTGGAGAGTTCCCTTCACGACCTCGGTCGGAGAGGGGAGAAAGTCGGCGGGTGCGAGGCCCCCGTAGCTCGCTACGCACCAGACGGCGAGGACGAGCGCCGGCATGACGAAGCCGAGGACGAGCGCCGTCGCCCTCGGCAACGGCGCCCTCAGCGCGAAGAGGCCTCGAGAGCTCAAACGAGAATCCTCATTCAGGGCGTTCTCCCTCGGGGGGGCGTGGGAGGGTCACGGCTCGCCGGGGGGCTGGGCTTCGCGCGCCCCCCGGACCCCCCACCAGGGTGTTTGCGCTCGTGGCCCTCACGTCTAGTTCGTCGCCAGGACCACCTTGATGTCCGTCCGGCGGTTGAGCTGTCGACCCGTTTCCGTGGCGTTGTCGGCGACCGGGTTCGCCGAGCCCTTCCCGATCGTCTGGAAGCGGGCCGCCTCGATGTTCGGGAAGTTCGCGAGGACGTAGTTCTTCACCGCGAGGGCGCGCCGCTCGGAGAGAAGCATGTTCGCGGTGGCCTTTCCTGTCGCGTCGGTATTCCCCTCGACGCGCAGGTAGGTGTTCCCGAAGGAGGTCATCGTCTCGCCGAGGGCGTCGAGGACGAAGTACGAGCCGCCCATGATCTCGTCGCTGTTCGGCGTGAAGTGGATCTGGATCTGCTTGTTGATGATCGCCCGGTCCGAGGACGACGGCGCCTTGGCGGCGACCTTCGGCTCCTCGACCTTCTGCGTCTGGTAGGCGGGGGCAAGGGCGGCGAGGAAGCGAGTGTCGGCCCAGGCCTTCGCGTCGACCGGCTTGGTGACGAGCCCCTTCTTCCGCCAGATGACAAAGGCCGTGTCGAAGAGGGTGTCGTAGTGCGCCTTGCCGCCCGTCAGGCCGTAGAACTGCGCGTTGTCGGCATACGGGGTGAGCTTGAGGCCCGAGAGCATCCCCGAGACGGTCTCCTCGTCGAGCTTCAGCGCCTTGCCCACGACGTTGTACGAGGCGGCGGGGTCGGCCTTCATCATCTCGATCCCCTCGAACCAGCCGTGGACGAAGTCCCGGACGGTCTCGGGAGAGGAGTCGATCAGGTCCTGCCGGGCGCAGAGGGTGTCCGCGATGATGTTGGTGGCGGCGGCCGTGGAGACGAGGACGTGCGCCTCGTCTCCGCGCGCCTCGACGGCGGAGGAGAGGTCCGGCTCCCAGGTGACGGCCGCGTCGACCTGCCGCGCCTTGAACATGGCGGCGGCGGCGGGGGCATCCTGCGTG
>JACRCS010000689.1 GCA_016218905.1 Deltaproteobacteria bacterium | reverse complement strand
CGAAGGAGAAGTTCCCCAGCATCTCGAAGAACGTGTGGTGGCGCGCGGTGCGGCCGACGTTCTCGAGGTCGTTGTGCTTGCCCGAGACCCGAAGGCACTTCTGGCACGTGGCCGCCCGCTTGTACTGGCTCGTCTCCTTCCCGGTGAAGACGTCCTTGAACTGGTTCATCCCCGCGTTGGAGAAGAGGAGCGTGGGATCGTTTCTGGGGATGAGCGACGAGCTCGGGAGCACCTGGTGCCCCTTGCCCGCAAAGTATTCGAGGAAACGCCTCCGGATCTCGGTGCCGGTCATGCGGAAGTTCCTTCCTAAAACGGTTATCGGTTATCAGTTATCGGTTTTCGGTTCACAACCGAGACCGACTACCGAAAACGGATCACGAGCGATGGCCGTCGCAGCAGCAGTCGCTCGTACGCCATCGCAAGCCAGTATTCCGGTCCTTTGGTCTTCAGGTCTCGGTCTAAACCGAGAACCGACAACCGACGACCGCGAGTGCCGCGTCAGCGGCAGTCGCTAGAACCGCTCTATCTTGCCCTCTATGTCCTCCTCTCCGCTCCCCTCGAAGTCCGCCCACCGGTTGTCGCTCGTGGAGCTCACGCCGGACATCTTCAGGGCGAAGTCGTCGGGGTTGGAGGACTGGCGCAGGGCCTCCTTGTACGTGATCAGGTTCTTCTTGAGAAGGGCCATGAGAGACTGATCGAACGTCTGCATACCATAAGTCGTGTAGCCCTCGGAGATGGCCTGCCGGATCTCCTTCGTCTTCTCCGGGTTCTCGATGCAGTCCCGAATGCGGGCCGTGGCGACCATGACCTCGACGGCCGGCACGCGGCCCTTCCCGTCCGCCCGGGGCACCAGCCGCTGGGAGACGATCCCCTTCAGGATGCTCGCGATCTGCAGCCGGACCTGTTTCTGCTGGTGCGGGGGAAAGACGGAGATGATCCGGTGGATCGTCTCGGCCGCGTCCACCGTGTGGAGCGTCGAGAGGACCAGGTGCCCGGTCTCGGCGGCGATGAGGGCCGTCTCGATCGTCTCGAAGTCCCGCATCTCGCCGACCAGGATGACGTCCGGGTCCTGGCGCAGCGCGCTTTTCAGGGCGCCGCCGAAGCTCAGGGTGTCGAAGCCCACCTCCCGCTGGTTGATGATCGACTTCTTGTCCCGGTGAAGGAACTCGATCGGGTCCTCGATGGTGACGACGTGGCAGGTCTTGCGCTGGTTGATGAGGTCGATCATCGCCGCCAGCGTCGTCGACTTCCCGGAGCCGGTTGTCCCCGTGACGAGGAGCAGCCCCCGCGGCTCCATGGAGAGCTCCTCCACGACCTTGGGCAGGTGGAGCTCGGAGATCGACCGGATCTCCATGGGGATGATCCGGAAGACCATCCCGATGGTCCCCCGCTGCTGAAAGATGTTGAGCCGGAAGCGGCCGAGCCCGGGCACGCCATACCCGATGTCGACCTCCCGGTTCTGGGCGAAGAGCTCCGCCTGGACGGGCGTCATCACCTCCTTGGCGATCTGGGCGATCATGTCCGGGGAGATGCGTCCGGCGTCCTTCAGCGGGTAGAGCTGGTTGTCCCGGCGAAGGATTGGCGGCAGCCCGGCCTTCATGTGGATGTCGGAGGCCTGGGCCTGGCTCGCGGCTCGGAGGATCTCGTTGAGGTCCATCCCGAACTACCTCTCCGCTCCCGCGGCCGGCGCCTTGAGGCCGAACGCTTCCCTCACCCGGCCCTCGATCTCGCCGAGCATGTCGCCGTTCTCCCGGAGGAAGCTCTTGGCGTTCTCCCGCCCCTGGCCGATCCGCGACTCCCCGTAGAGGTACCAGGAGCCTCGCTTGTCGACGATGTTCCGGTCCACCGCGAGGTCCAGGATGTCCCCCACCCGGCTGATGCCCTCGCCGTAGAGGATGTCGAACTCGGCCTTCCGGAAGGGCGGCGCGACCTTGTTCTTCACCACCGTCACCCGGGTCCGGTTCCCGACGCTCTCGTCGCCCTCCTTGATCGCCCCCACCCGGCGGATGTCGAGGCGGACCGAGGAGTAGAACTTGAGGGCATTGCCGCCGGTGGTGGTCTCGGGATTGCCGAACATGACCCCGATCTTCATCCGGATCTGGTTGATGAAGACGACGAGCGTGCGCGACTTGGAGATCGTGGCCGTGAGCTTCCGGAGCGCCTGGCTCATGAGCCGGGCCTGGAGCCCCACGTGGCTGTCGCCCATCTCGCCCTCGATCTCCGCCCGGGGCACGAGCGCCGCCACGGAGTCCACCACCACCACGTCTACGGCGCCGCTTCGCACCAGGATCTCGGTGATCTCGAGGGCCTGCTCGCCGGTGTCGGGCTGTGAGACGAGGAGGTCCTCGATCTGGACGCCGAGCTTGCGGGCGTAGGCGACGTCGAGGGCGTGCTCGGCGTCGACGAAGGCCGCGATCCCGCCGAGCCGTTGCGCCTCGGCCACCGCCTGGAGGGCGAGGGTCGTCTTGCCCGAGGACTCGGGCCCGAAGATCTCCACGATCCTCCCGCGGGGATAGCCCCCAACGCCCAGGGCGACGTCCAGGGAGAGGGAGCCCGTGGGGATGAGCTCCAGGTCCTGGATCGCGCACCCCTCGCCGAGGCGCATGATGGAGCCCTTGCCGAACTGCTTCTCGATCTGGCCGACGGCCAGACCCACTGCCTGCTCGCGGTCTGAAGACATCTGGCTCTCCCGTGAGAGATGGAAGTTACTGAAGAGAAATGATCTTCCTCGGCGTGTACGTGGGCCCCTTGGGGCTGAGGCGGCTCTCGTAGAGGACGAGCTCCGAGACGGTGAACGACGGCCCTTCGTACTCGCCCTCCGCCTCGAGGGCGGCCCGCAGGTCGGGCATCTCCCCGGGGTTGCGGGCGCGGCCCACCGTGAGGTGAGGCGTAAAGGGCCTCGCCTCCCGCGGGATGCCCAGCGGCTCGAGGCGGGCCTCCACCTCGAGGGCGGCCTTCGCGACGACCGCCACGTCCCCGGCGAGCCCTACCCACAGGACCCGAGCACGGCGCACGGAGGGGAAGGCCCCCACGCCCCTGGGCACCAGGATGGCCTGCGCCTCGGGCGCGAGCGGAGGCTTCAGGGCGCCGGCGATCGCCTCGAAGACGTTCGGCTCCACCTCCCCGATGAACTTGAGCGTCAGGTGGATGGAGGCGGGAGCGACCCAGCGAAGGCCCGGGGCGAGGCTCCGGAAGCGCTCCTGGAGCGCCGCGAGGTCGTTGCGGACGGCCTCGGGGAGGGCGGCGGCCACGAAGCAGCGGATCCGGCTCACCGCCTCCCCTCCGCGAAGTCCGCCAGCCGCTCCAGCACCGCCTCGGCCGAGGCCCGCTTCACCTCGCCCCGGCTGCCGGAGAGCCGCAGGCACTCGACCTCGACCCGCTCCCGGTCGCCCCAGGCAATCCAGACGGTGCCGACGGGCTTCTCGGGAGTGCCGCCGGAGGGGCCCGCGATGCCCGTCACCGCCGCCCCCAGGGCCGCGGGGCTCCGTTCGAAGAGCCCCCGCAGCATGGCTCGGGCGCATGCCTGCGAGACGGCCCCGTGCTCCGCGAGGAGCTCTTCGGAGACGCCCAGGAGCTCCCGCTTGGCTCGGTTGGAGTAGACGACCAGGCAGCGGTCGAAGTAGGCCGAGCTGCCCGCGATCTCCGTGACTCGGTGGGCGATGAGGCCGCCCGTGCAGGACTCGGCCAGCGCCAGGAGACTCCCGCCCCGGCCGAGGGCGACCGCCAGGCGCTCTTCAGGAGGAGTCACGATTCGCCCCCTCAGCTCTGTGTGGGTCCGTGTCGATCCTTCAGAAAACCCCGCCCCAGACCAGCAGTCCGAGCACGAGGCGCGCGTAGAGGCCGGCTAGCACATCGTCGAGGAGGACCCCCCATCCCCCGGGCATGCAGCGGTCGACCCATCCCGCCGGAGGGGGCTTGAGTATATCAAACAGGCGAAACAAAAAGAAGCCGGCCAGGTAGGCGGAGAGCCGCGCCGGCACGAACGCGACCGTGACCGCGTAGCCGACGACCTCGTCCAGGGTAATCCAGTGCGGGTCCTTCCGTCCGTCCTCCTCGGCCGCCCGCCCGCAGACGGCCGCGGCGGCCGGCAGGGAGGCGATGAGCAGGAGGCCGTGGACGGCCGGCGGCAACCATCCCAGGATCCACGCCACCGGCATCGCCACGAGCGTTCCCCACGTGCCCGGCGCCACCGGTAGGAACCCGGCCCCGAGCCCCGAGGCGACCGCCCGAAGCAGCCAGGAACCGTTCCGGCCGAGGGCGATCGGACGCTCCGTCACCGTCCGTTTCCTCCGGTCCCTGCCGTCCCTGCACCGCTCTCCGCGCTCACTCTCCTTCCTCGGCCTTTCGCCCGTGGACGGAGAGGAAGGCCTCGACACACTTGCCGTCGAGCTGGCTTCCGGCGCAGCGGCGCAGCTCCGCCACCGCCGTCTCGTGGGAGAGCGCCCGGCGATACGCCCGATCCGAGGTCATGGCGTCGTAGGTGTCGGCCACCTGCATGATGCGCGCCCCCAGCGGAGTCTCGTCGCCCTGCAGCCCTTCCGGATACCCGCCGCCGTCCCAGCGCTCGTGGTGGTGGTAAACCGCCGGGACGACCTCCTGGAGGAAGGAGATGGGGCCCAGGATCCGCTTCCCCATCCTGGGGTGGCTCTTGATGACCTCGTACTCGTCCGCGGTGAGGCCTTCCGGCTTGTTCAGGATGCCCCCCGCGATGCCGATCTTGCCGATGTCGTGGAGGATCGCCGCCTGCCGGAGTGTCCCGCAGAACGCCTCGTCGAGCCCCATGGCCCGGGCGGTCGCGTCACAAAGCCGCGTGACGCTCTCGGCGTGGCCGCGGGTGTAGGGGTCCTTGGTCTCCAGCGCCAGCGCCAGTCCCTCGATGGTCTGACGGAAGGTGTTCTCGAGGTTCGAATAGAGGAGCGCGTTCTCGAGGCTCGTGGCCGCGCGGTCCCCGAGCACGAAGAGCGCCTTCTCCTCCCTCGGGAGGAAACCCCGCCGGGCCCGCCGGGAGTAGGCGTTGAGCACGCCGAGGACCTCGCCGCCCCGCCGCAGCGGCACGGACAGCAGCCGGCCCATGGAGGTCGCCGCCGGGCTCAGGAGCGGCGCCAACTCCTCCCCGGCGAGTTGGAGGTGGGGAAGGCTCTTCAGCGCGGCCTCGAGCCCCTCCACGTCCCCGAGCACGGGCGCCATGGGGCCCTCCCTGCCGCAGGAGACCCGGCGCGTAAAGCTCGCGGAGCCGGACGGCCGGAAGAGGAGCTCCACGCCGTCGGCGTCGACTTCCTTGAGCGCCGCCTCCACGACGAGCGAAAGGACCTCGTCGAGAGAGAGGCTCGACGCGACGGCTTCGCTCAGGCGCAAGAGCGCCACCTGCTCCTTGAGGTGGAGGTTCTCGGCCTCCAGGCGGATCCGTTCGAAGGCCCGCTCGACGATCTGGAGGAGCTCCGTGATCTTGAAGGGTTTCAGGATGTAGTCGAACGCCCCGATCTTGAGCGCCTCCACCGCCGTCTCCACGGTGGCGTACCCGGTCATGATCACCACGAGGCTCGGTTGGCCGGCGTCCTGAATGTTCCGCAGGAGCTCGAGCCCGCCCATCTGGGGCATCTTGAGGTCGGTCACGACCAGGTCGAAGGGCTCGGCCCGGCACTTCTCCCAGGCCTCGCGACCGTCGGCGGCGGTCTCCACCAGATGGCCGTGCTCGAGGAGGAAGTCGGAGAGGATCGCCGCGATGTCGGGCTCGTCGTCGACCACCAGGACGCGGTGCGTCCGGTTCTCCCAGTCGGGAAGCGCCCTCTCCACGGCGCTACGCCCCGAAGGCCGGCACGGCGAGGACGAAGCGGCTGCCCCGGCCGGGCTCGCTGGCCGCCGTGAGGACGCCGCCGTGCTTTCGGGCGATCCCTGCGGCGATGAAGAGGCCGAGGCCGGTCCCTTTTCCGATCGGTTTGGTCGTGTAGAAGGGCTCAAAGATCTTTTCCATTTCTGCCGGGGCCATCCCGACGCCGTCGTCTTCGACTTCCAGCAGGACCTCGCCGTCCCGCCTGCGGGTACGCAACCTGATGTTGCCTCGCCCGCCCAGCGCGTCCCGCGCGTTCGTCAGCAGGTTCACCAGGAGGTAGCGGAGCTCGTCCTTGGCCCCCAGGATCTTCGGCAGCCGTGGTTCGAGCTCCTCCGCGAGCTGGGTGTCCCCCTGGAGGAGGTCGAAGCGATTGAAGGCGAGCGTCTCCGAGACGACCTCGTTCAGGTCGACCGGGAAGAAGGTCTCCTCGAACGGACGAGCGAAGCTCATGAGGTTCGAGACCAGCCGGTGGATCCGGTCGACGCCCTCCCGGATCCGACGCGCGCTCTCCACGGCCTTCGGCTCCGTCGCCTCCAGCGCGAGCAGTTGCGCGTACGAGGAGACGGCCGTGAGCGGGTTGTTGATCTCCTTGGCCACGCCGGCTGCGATCTGTCCGAGGGCCAGGAGCTTCTCGGACTGGCGCGGGTGGATGGCGTCGAAGGTCTCCTCCCACTCGGCCTTGGCCGGGGCCACCGCCTCCGGCGCGGCGGGCTGCCCCTCGTCCGCCCGCGCGGCGCTGCGCCCGAGGCGAGGCGCGAGCCGCGCCCGGGCCTCGGGCGCCCAGACTGGGAGCGCCAGCACATCCTCCGCACCGGCCCGGAGCGCCGCCTCGGCCCCCTCGCCCCTGGGCTCCTCGGTCAGCCAGAGGACCGGAGGCGCCGCACCCCGGGCCCTCCACCGGACGAAGCTGTCGAAGGCGCCCGGGAGGCGCTCGTCCAGGCAGACGACGTCCCGGCCTTCGGACTCCGGGTCCAGCCTCAAAGAGGTCCGGAAGCGGACGTCCAGCTCCCGAGCGACGGCGGCCAGGGGCTCGGCGAGGTCGGCCCGCGCGGAGACGAGCCGGAGCACGGGGTCGGGGTGCGATGAAGCCATGGATTCCGGGCTTCTTCCCGCCGGCAGGCGTTGACCGTCAGGTAGAGCTGAAATAGGCTGGCATCTTACGGCATGAGCCTCCAAAGATGCCAGCGTACATGAACCCTTGCGTGAAGGACTCCATCGACGCGGCGGCCAACCCCCGCTGGGCCCGCGACGGGTTCGTCCGCCTCGCCGAGGCGG
>JACRCS010000682.1 GCA_016218905.1 Deltaproteobacteria bacterium | reverse complement strand
TTCGAGAGACGGAGGAGGAGGCCTTTCCACCAAGGGCTTCTATCCTGGCCTTGGCCTCGTCTCGCGTGAGGGTCGCGAGACCACCGGTAAAGACGAACGTCTTTCCCGCCAGCGGGGCCGAGACGGCCGGCCGAGGGGCGCCCTCGACCCGCACGCCCGCCTCCAGGAGTTTCGAGAGGGACGCCTGGTTTCTCGGATCGGCAAAGAACGTCCGGATGCTGCGGGCGAGCTCGGGGCCGACGTCGGCCACGGCCAGGAGCTCCTCCTCCGACGCCTGCGCGACGGGGTCGAGGCTCCCGAAGTGGCGCGCGAGCTCTCGTGCCGTGGCCTCGCCGACGTGCCGGATGCCGAGGGCATAGAGGAACCGGTCGAGCCGAAGGCTTCGGGCCCCCTCGATCGCGCCGAGGAGGTTCTGCGCGCTCTTCTCGCCCATCCGCTCCAGCCCCACGAGTGCCTTCAGATCGAGGCGGAAGAGGTCGGCGACGTCGCCGACCAGGCCGGTCTCGACGAGCTGCTCGATGAGCCGGACCCCCAGCCCCTCGATGTCCGCCGCACGGCGGGACGCGAAGTGGCGCAGCCGTCCCTTGAGCTGAGCGGGGCAGTCGAGCCCGGTGCAGCGGGGGATCACTTCCCCCTCCGGCTGCTCCACCTTCGCGCCGCAGATGGGGCAGACGGAAGGCATGGAGAAGGGCCGCTCCTCACCCGTGCGGCGCTCCCGGAGGGGCTCCACGACTTCCGGGATGACGTCGCCCGCCCTCTGTACCACGACCCAATCTCCGATGAGGACGCCCTTGCGCGCGATCTCGTCCGGATTGTGGAGCGTCGCGCGCCCCACCGTGACCCCCGAGACCGACACCGGCTCCAGGACCGCGACCGGCGTGATGGCCCCGGTGCGGCCCACGCTCGGCAGAATATCGAGAATCCGGGTCACGGCCTGCCGAGGAGGGAACTTGAAGGCGACGGCCCAACGGGGCGCCCGCGCCTTGAGGCCGAGCCGGCGCTGGAGCTCCAGGGAGTCCACCTTGATGACGCACCCGTCGATCTCGTACGGGAACGCCTCGCGCCGCTCCCCGATCTGCCGGCAGAACTCGATGGCCTCCCCGATGCCGAGGACCGAACGCCGCTCGGGGTTCACCTTGACGCCGAGACGGCTCAGCGCCTCCAGGGTCTGGGACTGGCTGTCGAGCTCCAGCCCTTCCTGGAGGCCCAGGCCGTAGGCGAAGAAGTCGAGCCGGCGTCGAGCGGTGATCGAGCTGTCGAGCTGCCGCACGGAGCCCGCCGCGGCGTTTCGGGGCTTCGCGAAGGGCGCCTGTCCCCTCTCTTCCTGGTCCCGGTTGAGGCGCCGGAAGTCGGCCAGCGGCATCACGACTTCGCCCCGGATCTCCACGAGCGCCGGAGGCGGATCGACGAGGAGCCGCAGGGGAATCGAGCGCACGGTGCGGAGGTTCGCCGTCACGTCCTCTCCGACGGTGCCGTCTCCACGGGTCGCCGCCTGGACGAGGCTGCCGGAACGATAGACGAGCTCGACGGCCAGGCCGTCCATCTTCGGCTCGCAGAGGTAGGTCACGGGCCCCTCGTGGCCGAGGAAGCGTCGCACCCGCTCTTCGAACGCCCGCAGCTCCTCTTCGGCCGTCGCGTTTTCGAGGCTCAGCATCGGGATGCTGTGACGAGCCTGCGTGAAGGACTCGAGGGGCCTCGCGCCCACCCGTTGGGTCGGTGAGTCCGGCGACCGGAGCTCCGGGTGGGCCTCCTCGATCTGTTGGAGCTCGCGGAAGAGGACGTCGTACTCCGCGTCCGAAATCAGCGGGGCGTCGAGGACGTAGTATCGGTAGTTGTGCTCCTCGAGCTGCGCCCGGAGTTCCCGGGCGCGCGCGGCCATCTCGGATGCTTCTCCCATTCTGCTTACCCTACCGCAGAGACCAGCCTAGATGCCAGGCGTGAAAAAGGCCACCCGGCGGAGCCGGGTGGCCTTGACCTCTTCCCTCTCCAGGACTCAACCCGCCGATTCGTCCGCCGTGCTCTTGCCGGCGGGCTGATCGCCGGACGCAGGCTCGTCGACGAGCCGTCTTCCCCCGATGAACCGCTTGCTGTAGTAGGGCGCCTCCAGGCTGTCGATGGTGACCTTCTTGCCGATGGACGACGCGTGGATGAACTTGTTGTTCCCGAGGTAGATGCCGACGTGCGAGGGGAACTTGGCGTACGTCTTGAAGAAGACGAGGTCCCCGCTGGCGAGCTCCTCCCTCGGAATGTCCAGCCCGTGGTTGAACTGCTCGCGGGCGGTACGGGGGAGCGGCACGTTGAGGAACCGGAACACCTTCTGGACGTAGGCGGAGCAGTCGATCCCGCGCACCGAGTTGCCTCCGAACTTGTACGGGATGTCGAGCATTCGCCTGGCGACCCGGATCACCCGCTCCGTCAGGCCCGCCTGCTCCGCGCCCGAGGCGGAGATGGTCTTGAGGTCGGAGTCCAGACTCGCTTCCGCCGCCTTCGCCTCTACGGCGTCCGCCAGCGCCTCAACGCTCCGAGGCGTCTCGGGAGCGGCGACCAGCAGCTTTTGCCCCACTTTGATCCCCCGCCGCCCGATCCCGTTCAGCCGGGCGAGCTCCTCCACGGAGGTGTGGAACTTCCGGGCGATCTTGCGGAGGTTGTCGCCGCGCCGCACGACGTAGGTGGTGGTGCCCGGCGCCTCTTCTTTCTTCGCCGTCCCCCGCTTCACAATGAGGGAAGTACCCGCCTTGAGCTTCTCCTTCTTCTTGAACCCGTTGAGGGCCCTGAGCTCCTCGACCGACGTGCCGTACTCGCGCGCCAGCGCCTTCAGCGTATCGCCCCGCGAGACCCGCACCCGCACCACTGCCGGGTCATCCTTCTTGGGTGCGGCCTCGGCGCCGCGGCCTTCGGGCTCCGAGCTCGCCGCCTTCGCGGCGCGGGTCTCTCCGTCGTGACCCTTCGGTGCGCCGGTGCCCTTCGCCGCCACCACCAGCTCCTGGCCGACCTTCAGACCTTCCGGCGTGATGCTGTTCAACCCGACCAGCTCATCGACGGTCAGGTCGAACCTGCGCGCGATGCTCCAGGCCGTGTCGCCCTTCTGGACGGTGTACCGGTTCTCCGGCAGGGGGACGCTCTCGGCCGTCTTGGCCGTGGCGCCACCGGAGCCCGCCGCGCGCCTGACCGAGAGGACGGCGCCGATCTTGAGCTTGGCCTTCGGGCTGAGGTGGTTCAGGGTCCGCAGTTCGTCGACGGAGACGGAGTACTCGCGCGAGATCGAGCCGAGGGTATCGCCCTTCCGAACGGTATGCGCGACCGCGGCTGCCGAGTCCGATGCGGTCCGGAGGGCCGTCTGCTGGTGCCGGCTCGTGTCTTCGCCCCGGGTGTCGGACTTGACGCCCGCGGCCGTCTTGTGGCCTTTCGACGGAAGAACGAGGGTCGTGCCGGGCTTGAGCTGGTTAGAGGAGAGGTGATTGGCGGTCTTGAGTTCCTGGAGATCGACTTTGTGGGACTTGGCGATGCGATAGAGGCTGTCGCCCTTCTTGACTCGATACGTCTGCTCGGCAGAGGACGTGTAGGGGTTCGCTGCGAGCAGTACCGCGCATAGCGGAAGGAAAAGTCTCTTCATCGTTCCATCCCTGAACGCATTGCCGTGAAGGTAGCAGGTCCGGTCCATTTGCTGCGCGTCTCCAACCGGCATACCGCGGAGCAGAATCGCGCCTTGAGACCGATGTATCCGGAAGGATTGAACTTCCCGCGTTCGCTACTCGAATCGCGGATAAGCTAGGCTGCTATCGGCCGGCGGCGGACTCGACTTGAGCGGCAAGGTCTCTCTGGGTCTGCACCTCCTTTGTTACGGGGCGGGGTAGCGAAAGTTGGCGAAGGATATCCGAATGGAGAAAACGATGCAACAGATACATCGCGATCGTATCGAAAAGGGTACAACCGAACCGTATTGTGCACGGAATTCATAGACTTACGCCGCCGGGCGAGCACCCGGGAGCCGCTCGGGCGGCAGGACGCGGGGACTGTTGCAGAAACTCGCAGCGGCCGGCTGCCCGGCCCGACGCCGCTCCGGTAGGGGGTGCGAGGGACCCGACGACTGAAAACTGCAGACTGACAACGTGCATCCGGAAAGGCACTTTCCGGATGCACTCAAACTAGCCGCACCCCCCCCGTTTTTCCGCGTCCGAGCGAGAAAACGTGCGGATCGCGCAGAACTCGCCGCACATCGTGCAGACGTCGGCGTCCGCGGGTAGGCAGCGCTCCCGGATCGCCCTCGCTCTCTCCGGATCGACCGCCAGCTCGATCTGGCCTTTCCAATCGAGGGCGGCGCGGGCCCGGGCCATGGCGTCGTCCCACTTCCGCGCGCCCGGGACCCCTTTCGCCACGTCCCCAGCGTGGGCGGCGATCCGGGAGGCGATGACCCCCTCCCGCACGTCTTCGACCGTGGGCAGGCCGAGGTGTTCGGAAGGCGTCACGTAACAGAGGATGTCGGCACCGGCCGTGGCGGCCAGGGCTCCGCCGATGGCGGACGTAATGTGATCGTAGCCCGGCGCGACGTCGGTCACCAGGGGCCCCAGGACGTAGAAGGGAGCGCCGTGGCAGAGCCGCTTCTGGAGGAGGATGTTGGCCTGGATCTGGTCA
>JACRCS010000681.1 GCA_016218905.1 Deltaproteobacteria bacterium | reverse complement strand
TCCATGTCCCGGGGCCGGTACATTCTCTCCTGATCGGGCACGTAGCCGTCGCACTCCGGAGCCGGCACCCCTTGTTGGCTCAGCTTCAGGCAGCGGAACTCGAACGCGCAGCGGTCCACCTCGGGAGTCACGTCGAGCTCCAGCGGACCCTTGGACGAGAGGGTGCCGATCACCTCCACGTCCACGCCGTCGAGGTTCCGGACCTTGTTGTCGAAGTAGGAGAAGTCGATGGCCGACTCGGGGAACTTCTGGACGCGGTACCAGTTGAAGTCCAGGCGGGTCGTCTTCGCGCCGAGGCCGGCAGCCTGCTCGGGGACCAGATCGGCGCCGTTGGTGAAGAAGGCCGAGCGGGGCTCCGGAGCCGGCTGAGCGGCGACCCCGGCCGCGAGCGAAAGGATGAGGGCCACGAGCCAAGTTGCGCGGCGGCGCGTCCGCCCGCCCCGCGGTTCAGGTCTGCCCGCCATCGCGCCACCTCCTCGGCTCTAGGTTCCTCCAATTCCCCGCCCCGGGGTTCGAGAATCGCGTAAACCTACCGGGCGAAGGCAGAGCTGTCAACCTCGTTCACAGTCGCTGAAGGAGTCCCGCCGAGGTAGCGGCTGCACTTTCGCGAGGGGCTGAAGTCCGGTTCGGCGGCCCCTCACCAAGGCCAATGCCGGCCCAGCGCGATTCCCAGGCGTACGGCGACGAGGCCGAGGAGGAGGCTCCCGAACATGTTGGCGAGGGCGAGGGCCCACTCGCCGTCTTTCAGGAGCGCGTGGCACTCGTACTCGTAGGTGGAGAAGGTCGTGTAGGCGCCGAGAAAGCCTACGGCGAGGGCCAGCCGGAGCTCGTCGGCGTGCGGGAAGGCCCGCTCCGCGACGGCGGCGAGGACGAGCCCGAGGGCGAACGAGCCGGAGACGTTGATGAAGAAGGTGCCGTACGGGAAGCCGACCCCGAGGAGCCTGCGGGCGAGGTTCGCGACGAGGTAGCGGACGTTCGCGCCCACGAAGCCGCCGAGCCCCACCCAGAGGTAGGGAGCCAGATACCTCATGAGGGTACCTCTTCCTCGCTTCGCGCCGCGTACTTGAGCACCCAGACCTTCTCAAGGGTCACGAGCCCCTCGCGGACCAGCTCGTCCACGTGCGGCAGGAACGCCCGGATCTTCTCTTCCGAGTCGACGATCTCGACGACGATCGGCAGTCCGGTGGAGAGCGCTTCCCACTTCGCCGTGTGGATCCGGCTGTGCTTGCCGTACCCCATGATGCCGCGAAGGACCGTCGCACCGGCGAGGTGGAGCTCCCGTGCCCGCAGCACGATGGCCTCGTAGAGGGGCTGCCCGCCCTCCCGGTCCGACTCGCCGATGAAGATGCGCAGCAGCGTGCCTTCCTCGGGGATCTTCATGGGTCTCGTCCCTCCTTCCCGGCCCGGTAGAAGACGACCTGGGCCCGCTCCAGCGTGACCACGGCGTCCCGGAGCATCGGCTCCACGGAGGCGAGAAAGGCCTCGATCTTCTCCGGTGCGTCCACGAGCTCGACGACGACCTCCCGGGCGTTCACGAGCCGCCACGCCGAGTCCCGGAGGAGCTCGCCCCGCTGGCCGAAGCCCTCCACTCCCGACAGGACCGTGGCGCCCGCAAGGCGCTCGGAGCGGGCGCGCTCCACCAGCGCCTCGTAGACCGGCCGGTGGTGCCACTTCTGGAAAGTGTCCAGGAAGACGCGCAGGAGGACGCTCTCGCCCTCGAGCTTCATGGCTGCCTCCCCAAGCTGGACCGCTGTGGCCAGGAAGCACCGGTTATGGGAGTTATGGGACTCATGGGACTTACGGGACCTATGGGAAGTACGGGATTTGGAATTCCCATGAGTCCCATGAGTCCCATGAGTCCCATCGAGTCCCATGCTTCTCCGGACTCGGTGACTCGTCATCCTAGCCCGGCAGGGGCGAGGCCGTCGAGCGGTCTTCGTCGTACGGGCCGGTCGCCCGTTGACTTCTCCGCCGCTGGCTACAGATTAGAAGCTCGGGTCCGCACTACCCGAAGAGAGTTCCGTCCCGCGGTGCAGACGGAGGGCGGGCTGTGGCAGCGAGGGCGATCTGGAAGGGAACGATCCGCTTCGGCGACGTGGCCGTGCCGGTCAAGCTCTACTCGGCCGTGGAGGAGCGCGGGGTCCATCTGCGGCTCCTGCACGCGAAGGACGGCACTCCCGTCAAGCAGGTGATGGTGCACCCCGGGACTGGGGAACCGGTCCCGCACGACCAGGTCCGAAAGGGCTATGACACGGGGGAGGGCTCGATCGTCATCCTCTCCGACGAGGAGCTGGAGAGTCTCGAGCCCGAAGCTTCGAGGGACGTCGAGGTCACCGAGTTCGTCGAGCCGCGCCTCATCGGGTACCCGTGGTACGACCGCCCGTACTACCTCGGCCCGGACGGCAACGAGGCCGCGTACTCCGCCCTCGCCCGCGCGCTCGAGGCGGAGGGGAAGGAGGGTGTCGTCCGTTGGACCATGCGGAAGAAGGAGTACGTCGGCGCCCTGCGCGCGGAAGGCGGGCACCTGGAGCTCATCACCCTCCACCACGCCTCGGAGATCGTGGACGCCTCTACCCTGCCCCGGCCGAAGGGTCGCGCGCCGGAGAAGCAGGAGCTCCAGATGGCCGAACAGCTCGTGAAGGCCCTGGCCGGCGAGTTCGACGTCGGCGCGTACCGGGACGAGTACCGAGAGAAGGTCCTCGAGCTCGTCGAGAAGAAGGCTCGCGGGGAAGCGCTGAAGCTCGGACCCCCGAAGAGACGAAAAGCCGAGGCCGCGTCCTTGACGGACGTCCTGAGGGCGAGCCTCGAACGCGTGAAGGAGGAGCGGCAAGTTGCCTGAGACGAGCCCCGAGGCTGAACTTCGACGACACGCCTTCTGGTCCGGGACCCTCACCTTCGGGCTGGTGAGCATCCCCGTGGCGCTCTTCTCCGCCGAGCGGCCGTCCCGCGTGGCTCTTCGCCTGCTGGCGCCGGACGGGACGCCCCTGCACCGCAGGTACACGTGCCCGGCGGAGGACCGGTCCCTGGAGTGGGAGGAGATCGTCCGGGGCTACGAAGTCGAACCCGGGAAGTACGTCGTCCTCACGGAGGAGGAGCTCGAAGGGGCCGAACCCGAGAAGTCGCGCGACATCGACCTTCGACGGTTCGTGCCGGCGGACCGGATCGATCCGCTCTACTTCGATCGGGCGTACTTCCTGGCGCCGGCGGGACAGTCGACGAGGCCGTACAAGCTGCTGGCTGACACCATGGAACGGACGGGCCTGGCCGGGCTCGGGACGTTCGTGATGCGCAGCAAGGAGTACATCGTCGCGATCCTGGCGGAAAACGGGCTCCTTCGGGCGGAGACCCTCCGCTTCGCCGATGAGGTCCGCGCCCCGGAGGCCCTCGGCCTGACCGAGCCCCGAGCGCCCTCGGAGGCCGAGGTGGAGAAGATCGCCCGAGCGGTCCGGGCCGCGACGAGGAAGTTCCTGGACATGGACGTCCTCAAGGACCGGCGGGCAGAGCGCCTGATGCGCCTCGTCCGGCGGAAGCTTGCGTCCGGAGAGGACGTCGTCCACCTGGCCGGCGAGGGCCACGAGGAAGAAGAGGAGGGCGGAGTCGTCGACCTGATGGAGCTCCTGAAGCGGAGCGTAGAACGCGAAGCGGAGCCGAGCGAGGCGTCCGAAAAGGCGAGCGGCGGCGGCCGACGGCGCGCCGGCAAACGATGAAGAAGGCGGCGGTCCAGACCGCGATCCGCCACGCTCGCCTCGCGAGCTCTCTCCATCGGACGGCGTACGCCCGCGATCTTCGGCCGTCGCTACCAACATTGGAGAACCCCATGCCCAAACCAGAAACCTACGTCTCCCCACCTCTCCTGACGGTCCCGGAAGCGGCCAAGTACCTGGGCATCGGGCGGAAGGTCCTCTACTCGCTCCTCGAACGGGGCGAGCTCACGGCGGTCAAGGCGGGCCGCGCGACCCTCGTCGAGAAGAAGAGCCTCGACGCCTTCCGAGCCGGAGGCGGCCTCACGTGAGGAGGGTTGCGGTCGCGGGCGCCTCTCGGTTACCTTTCATGGGCCTTCCCGCCGCTGACCAGCAGCAGGGACTTCCAAAACAGGACTAGAGCCCACCCCGTGAGGATCCGCCTCCTCGTACCCTCTGCCCCTTGCACGCGGAACGGGAACACCGTCACCGCCGAGCGGTGGCGCGCCTTCTTCGAGGCGATGGGTCACGCGGTGAGCGTGAACGGCGATCCCCGGGCGCCCTGGGACGTGCTGGTCGCCTTGAATGCCTCGAAGAGCCGCCAGGCGCTCCTCGACGCGAAGAGAGCCCGACCCGAGGCGAGGATCGCACTCTGCCTCACCGGCACGGACCTCTACTGCGATCTTCGGGAAGACCCGGGTCTCGGCGACGTCCTCTACCTCGCCGATCGGCTCGTCGTGCTCCAGCCCGCCGCGCTGGACGACCTCCCCCCTCCCCTCCGCGAGAAGACGACGGTCATCTATCAGTCGGCCAGGCCGCCCGGCAGAGCGCCCTGCCCCTCGACCGAGACCTTCGATGTATGCGTGATCGCCCACCTGCGGGACGTCAAGGACCCCCTGCGGACGGCGGCGGCGGCGCGCCTGCTCCCTCCCCGCTCCAAGATTCGGGTCCTCCACGTCGGGAAGGCGCTCTCGGAGGACCTCGCCCGCGCGGCCGAACGGGAGGCGGCGGTGAATCCCCGCTTCTGCTGGCTCGGGGAGCAGACGAAGGAGGGGACGGAGGGCGTGCTTCTGAAGAGCAGCCTCCTCGTCCTCTCCTCCATCCTGGAAGGGGGCGCGAACGTCGTCTCCGAGGCGGTGGTGGCGGGGGTCCCGGTGCTCGCCACGAGGATCGCCTGCGCGGTGGGGCTCCTGGGCGAGGACTACCCCGGGCTCTTTCCCGTTGGGGATACCCGGAGGCTCTCGGAGCTTCTCCTCC
>JACRCS010000054.1 GCA_016218905.1 Deltaproteobacteria bacterium | reverse complement strand
CGAACCAGCAGGCGCTTCGGCAACTTCTCTCGTTGTGGGAGAGCTGGAAGGCTGGACATGCACTCCCCTGGGGATTGGGAAAGTGGGCTGATCTCTTCGCCCAACTGCGAGACGTCCGCCCCTGGGGCGTGCAAGATCGACTGATCGAAACGGGGGTTCTGGACGATTGGCATGCCCGTGTTGAGCACAACGAGGAGGTGATTCCCTGCGAGATTGAGCTTTGGTTTCGAGAGGATCCCAGGCGGAGAAGAGTTTCTCGAGACAGGGTCTCCCACCTCGTGATCGGACTCGGAGGGCAACTCCTGCACGAGGCCACCGTGGAGGAAATTGGGTACCACGCCCTACTTGCCCGCTTGCCGGTTGCCGCGGTGCGAACTCTGCTGAGTGAGGCGGGTCGTGACGCGGCGCTCGTGCAGTGCGAGCAGATCCAGTTCTTTCGCGCCACCGGTCAGATGGCCGGAGTCATCGTCGAAGACGCGAGGTTTGCAGATACGCCCCTCATCGAACCCCCCGCTGCACCTCTAGGTGAACCTGTCGTAGCACTCCTCGACGGGCTTTCCCTCCAAAATCACCAGCGATTGGCAGGGCGTCTCGTCATTGACGATCCCGACGGCTACGAAGCGGAGTATCCAGCGAACGAGCGGCGTCACGGAACAGCGATGGCCTCGCTGCTCCTCTATGGCGATCTCGACGCCGGCGAAGCGCCACTCAATCGGCGGCTGCACGTCCGTCCCATTCTCCGCCCCGATTCGCGTGGCTGGACGCAGCCGAGGCCCGAGGTTGTGAGCGAAGACACCCTGGTGGTGGACCTGATCCATCGCGCTGTGAGGCGTCTCTTTGAAGGTGAGGGGGACGAACCTGCTTCGGCACCCCAGACAAGTGTCATCAATCTGTCTGTCGGGATCGCTGACAGGCCCTTCGAAAATGCCCTAAGCCCCCTCGCGAGACTCTTGGACTGGCTTGCCTGGAAGTACCGCGTCCTCTTCATCGTGAGTGCCGGCAATCATGGGGGCGACATCGAACTCGCGGTTCCCCGTGGCCAAGCGGCGGCATTGACGCCCGAAGACTTACAGCGCGAAGTGGTCCGTGCCGTCGCCGCGGATGCGCGGCACAGGCGACTATTGTCGCCATCCGAAGCCGTCAACGCGATTACGGTCGGAGCCATTCATCGTGACGCCTCCAACGCGCAGCCGCTTCCGAGCACATACTTTCCGTTCGTGGACCTCGATCTCCCGAGTCCCTTCAACGCCCAAGGTCCAGGTTATCGTCGCAGCGTGAAACCCGAAGCATTCCTGCCAGGCGGGCGTGTTCTCCTCCGCGAAAGCTTGGTGCAGGGCCAGAGCGCCAGGTTTCAGTTGCTGGCGCAGTCATCCCGCGCCCCAGGGCAGCGGGTAGCGGCTCCTGGACCACTTGCAGGGGATCTCGCATACAGCTGGCACACGAGAGGGACAAGCAATGCTGCTGCGTTGGCCAGTCGCTCGGCGGCACAGCTCTACGACGTTTTGGATGAGCTGCAGGATTTCCCTGGGGGTGAGCTGATTGAGGAAGTGCCGAGGTCTCTGTGGCTCAAAGCGCTTCTTGTGCATGGGACGACCTGGGGATCGGAGGGTGAGATTCTCGAGCAAGTCCTCCGGAACCGACAAAACGCCCGACAGCTAAAGGAGTACTTGGCACGTCTCCTTGGGTATGGTCAGGCGGATGTCACGCGCGTTCGCGAATGCACGCAACGCCGTGTCACCGCATTGAGTGGTGGTGCACTTCAAGCCGACCAGGCCCATGTGCACCGTTTTCCCCTCCCACCGTCACTGAGCGGCCGACGAGGATGGCGTCGGCTAACTGTTACCTTGGCTTGGCTCACGCCAATCCATCCAGCGAACCGCGCCTGGCGACGCGCCCACCTGTGGTTCACCCCTCCGACCACCCCGCTTCAGGTGAAGCGACAAGAAGCCCAGTGGCAGGCCGTGCAAAGGGGCACGGTGCAACACGAGGTCCTGGAAGGCAGACGCGCTGCGGCCTTTGTGGACGGGGACACCCTGGAGATCCGAGTGAGTTGTCGAGCCGATGCAGGGGCGCTTGAGGACGTCGTTCCATACGCTTTGGCAACAACCCTGGAGGTGGCGGAGGAGGTCGGGGTGGAGATCTACGACGAGGTTCGAGTTCGAGTGCACGCGGCAAGAGTTCAGGTTGTTCCGGGTGCGTGAGCGAGCGGTGGAGGGGGACCTCCAGGGTGGCATTCAGCCTGTCCTTGCGAGCTGGACGATTCTCGTCATGGCTGCGGCGTACCGCAAGACGTCGAGAGCGGTGAGACGATGACAACTTCAGGCGCAAAGCGACGAGGCGCCAAGATTCGGCCGCGGGGGCTTCTCGAGGCCCTGGAGCTATCGTTTGCCGAGGCGCTCCGCACGCCGGAGGGGACCGCCGAGCCGGTGGCCCTCCTCTGGACCGACGCCGACAGCCAGTGGAAGCCGATCCTCCCGCGCCTGCGGCCCCTCGGGCCCCAGATCTCCGTGCTCGGGGAGGACCGGCCGGCAGAGCGAAGCGGTCCGGCGATCTGGCTTCGGTGCGTCGTGGACCGGGCCCTCCCGGACGTAGGACCCGAGGAGGGCGTCATCCCCGTCGTCTACCTTCCCGGCGTCCGCCGGCAGGACCTGCGGGCCGGCGCAGAGTGCCCGCCGGGGCTCCAGCCCCTCGTGGAACTCCAGTACCGGGGCCGCGTGTGGCACCAGCGAAACGGCCGGGACTGGACCGTGGAGGCCTTCCTTGTCTCCGAGGACGGTCTTGGGCTGGAGGTGGCGCAGGATGCCCGGACCAGGGAGGCGCTGCTCCGGGCCCTGCCCCTCCTCGCCGAGGCCCCGGCCGAGGGGCTCCGGGGCCGCAGGCTCGACGCCGACGACTTCGACCGCCTCGCCATCACGGATCCCATGCGGGACCTGCTGCGCTGGATGTCGGCGGGCGACCTCTTCCGAACCACGGAGGGGGAGGATCGCTGGAGGGCCTTCGGCAGCGTGTGCCGTTCGGAGTTCTCGTTCGACCCGGAGAAGAAGTCCCCCTCCGACGCCGCGAAAGCGCTCGCCGAAGGCCGCGGAAAGTGGCAGGCCGTGTGGGATCGGTTCCGGGAGGCCCCGCGGCTCTATCCCGGCGTGTCGCAGCTCCTCCGGGACTTGCCCGGCCAGTTGAGCCTCGAGTTCGACGCGGAGCGGAGCCCGCGCATGAACGACGAGGCCGAGAACCGGCTCCGGCGGACTCTGGAGGGCGTAGCGGAGTTGGCCCACGGCGACGCCGTCGCGCGAGTGCTCGCCCTGGAGGCGGAGCACGGTCGGCGCCGCGGGTGGATCTGGGCCGAACTGGGCGAGAGCCCTCTCGCCGTCACGCTGGAGCCGCTTGCTCGCCTAGCGGCGCTCTCGCGAACGCCGCTGGGGGGAGCGACGCTCGAGGCTGCCGTCGCGGCCTTTGCCGAAGGCGGGTGGCAGTGCGACCGCGCGGCCCTCGAAGCCATGGCCGCGCACACGCCGTCGGCCACGGACACTGCGCTGATCCGAGGGGTAGTCCGCGCCCTGTACGGCCCGTGGCTCGACGCGACCGCCCGTCACTTCCAGTCGTTGATTTCGGCCGACGAGGCCGGGGCCCGTGAGCTGGTGAGGAGTGTCCCTGCGGAAAAGGACGTGTGCGTGCTGTTCGCGGACGGACTGCGCTTCGACGTGGCCGACCTTCTCCGTGAACGGCTGGAGACAGAGGGCGTTCGGGTGCGCACGGAGTCGCGCCTGGTCGGGCTGCCGACGGTGACGGCCACCACGAAGCCCCTGGCCGCCGGCGCCGCGGAGGGGCTCACGGGAGGGTCGTCGCACGAGGAGTTCAGCCCGGAGTTTCTCTCCACCGGGCAGATTGCCAGCACCGAACGCCTCCGCGCGGACCTGGGGCGCCGGGGCGTCGATCTCCTGGGCGACGAGGTGCGAATCGCCAAGGAGGGCCTGAAGTCGGGCTGGATGGAGACGGGGCGCCTCGACGAACTCGGGCACAAGGTCGGGGCCGAGCTGTCGATCCACCTCGAAAGCGAGCTTGCCGGCCTGGCGGAGCGGGTGCTGGGGCTCCTCCAGCGGGGCTGGACCCGGGTGCGCGTGGTCACCGACCACGGTTGGCTCCTCCTGCCGGGGGGGCTCCCCAAGGTGGACCTGCCTGCCTATCTCGCGGCGACCCGATGGGCTCGCTGCGCCGCAGTGAAGGGGGCGTCGGAGCCCTCGATGCCGATCTATGGCTGGCACTGGAACCCCGATGCCCGGATCGCTTCGCCGCCCGGTGCGGCCTGCTTTGCGGCGGGCAAGGAGTACGCCCACGGCGGCGTCAGCCCCCAGGAGTGCGTGGTCCCGGAGCTGGTCGTCGAGCGGGGCTCGGCCGCCGCTCACGCCGCCATCTCGGACGTGCACT
>JACRCS010000680.1 GCA_016218905.1 Deltaproteobacteria bacterium | reverse complement strand
GGGGAGTACCTCGCGATCCACCAGGTCCTCCCGCTCGACCTGAGCTTCTGGTTCGGCCACCAGGGGTACGAGTACGTCGACCTCGGGCGCGTCTGGCAGATCGCCCTCTTCGTCGGCCTCGTCCTCTGGCTCGTCCTGATGCTCCGCGCGATCCTCCCCGCCGCGCGGCGCCGCGACGATTCCCGCTCCCTCGTCCTGATGTTCACGGGCTCCACGACCGCCATCGGTCTCCTCTACGGCGCGGGGTTCTTCTTCACGGCGAAGACGCACCTCTCCGTCATGGAGTACTGGCGCTGGTGGGTCGTCCACCTCTGGGTCGAGGGTTTCTTCGAGGTCTTTGCCACGGCGGCCATCGCCCTCCTCTTCGCCAAGCTCGGCCTCGTCGATAAGAAGCACGCGGGCGCGGCCGTCATCGCCTCGTCGGCCCTCTTCCTCTTCGCCGGCATCCCCGGCACCTTCCACCACCTCTACTTCAGCGGCACGCCGGTCTCCATCCTCGCCGTCGGGGCGAGCTTCAGCGCCCTCGAGGTCGTCCCCCTGACGCTCATCGGCCTCGAGGCGTGGAAGACGAGCCGCTTGCAGACCGCGGCCCCGTGGATGACGGCCTACCGCTGGCCGATCCGCTTCTTCGTCGGCGTCGCGTTCTGGAACCTGGTCGGCGCAGGTGTCTTCGGCTTCATGATCAATCCGCCGATCGCCCTCTACTACATGCAGGGCCTCAACACGACGCCCGTCCATGCGCACACCGCGCTCTTCGGCGTATACGGCCTTCTCTCCCTCGGCCTCATCCTCGTCATCGCGCGCAAGCTCTCCGGCGTCCGCCCCTGGAAGGAGTCGCAGCTGAAGTGGGCTTTCTGGGGGATGAACGTCGGCCTCGCCCTCATGGTCGTCCTGAGCCTCCTCCCGATCGGCCTCGCGCAGACCTGGGCGAGCGTCGAGCACGGCCTCTGGTATGCCCGTAGCGCCGACTTCCTCCAGCTCCCGGCGATCCAGACGCTCCGCTGGCTCCGCATCGTCGGCGACACGGTCTTCCTCGGCGGCGTCGGTCTTCTCCTCTGGTTCTTCGTGGGGCTCCTCACGGGGTGGAGCTACGAGAAGGCGGAGGAACCCTCTTTCAACCCAGACGATGCGCTGCCGGAAAACGCGTAGACAACCGACCCGAAGGAGAGGCGAAATGAGACACCACGCATCCTGGACCTACACCGCCGCCGCACTGGCCGCCGCGCTCCTCGTCCCCGCCCCGGCGGCCGAAGCCCACTGCGACTCGGTCGAGGGCCCTGTCGTCGTCGACGCGAAGGCCGCGCTCGGCAAGGCCGACGTCGCGCCGATCCTGAAGTGGATCTCGGCGAGCCAGGAGCCGGAGGTCCGCGCCGCGTTCCAGAGAACCCTCACGGTCCGGAAGCTCGGCGCCGAGGCGCAGGATCTGGCGGACACCGCGTTTTTCGAGACGCTCGTGAGGCTCCACCGCCAGACGGAGGGCTTCCCGTACACCGGACTGAAGAAGGGGGGCAACGAGCCCATGTTCATCGGCCGGCTCGAGGCTGCGCTCTCCTCCGGTTCCGTCGACGAATTCGCAAAGCTCGTCGGCGAGCACGCCGCGGCGGGGATCAAGGCGAGGTTCGCGACGGCCCTCGAGGCGAGAAAGAAGGCCGGAGGGACGCCGATCGAGGGGCGGGACTGGGTCGCCTCCTACGTCGACCTGATGCACTACACGAAGGCGATCGTCGAGGCCGTCCACGCCGAGAGCGGGGGGCACGGGAAGCCTGACGGCGCCGCCCCGAAGGCCTCCGGCCACTCCTGCGACTAAGGTCTTCCGGGGCGCGCGATCTGTCGGGCTCGATCGCGCGCCGCCCCCGTTTCTGCGGCCGAACCCGCCGTGGCCGAGGCCCGCAGGGTTCGGGAGTAGATTCCCGTCTCGAACGGAGGGTCCCGCTTGGACGATCCTGTCTTCTGGCATCGGCTCCAATTCGCCTTCACCATCACCTACCACTACCTGTTCCCGCAGCTCACCATGGGGCTCGCGTGGTTCCTCGTGGTGTGGAAGTGGAAGGCGCTTCGCACCGGGGACGAGCGTTACGTCGCGGCGGCCCGCTTCTGGGCGAGGATCTTCGGCATCACGTTCGTCCTCGGCGTCGTCACGGGAATCCCGATGGAGTTCCAGTTCGGCACGAACTGGGCCGAGTTCTCGAAGTTCTCGGGCGGCGTCATCGGCCAGACCCTCGCGATGGAGGGGATGTTCGCGTTCTTCCTCGAGAGTGCCTTCGTGGGCGCGCTCGTCTTCGGGGAGAAGCGGCTCGGCCCGCGCATGCACCTCGCGGCCGCGGTAGGCGTGGCCATCGGAAGCTGGCTCTCGGCCTACTTCATCCTCGTAACGAACGCCTTCATGCAGCACCCGGTGGGACACCGTGTCGCCGCCGACGGATCGCTCGAGCTCGCCAACCTGGGCGCGTACCTCCTGAACCCCTGGGCGGTCGTGGAGTTCGCCCACAACCAGGCCGCCGCACTCGTGACGGGCTGCTTCGCCATCGCCGCCGTTGGAGCGTTCTGGACTCTGCGCGGAACGGACCGCGCTCTCGGGAAGCTCTTCCTCGCCTGGGGGAGCGGCGTGGGGCTCGCGGCGTCGCTCCTCGTGGCGTTTCCCACCGGTGACCTCCAGGCCAAGATCGTCGCGAAGAACCAGCCCGTGGCCTTAGCCGCGATGGAAGGCCGTTTCCAGAGCGGGCCCATGGCCGAGATCACGCTCATCGGCCAGCCGAACGTCGCTGAGCGGCGCCTCGAGAACCCGATCCGGCTGCCGGGCTTGCTCAGCTTCCTGGCATTCGGCACCTTCCACGCGAACGTCCCCGGCCTCGGAGCGTTTCCCGAGGAGGATTGGCCACCGAACATCGAGCTCCTCTACTACTCCTTCCACGTCATGGCGGGGCTCGGGACGATCTTCATCGGT
>JACRCS010000674.1 GCA_016218905.1 Deltaproteobacteria bacterium | reverse complement strand
TTTGCCCTCCAGGTGATCGATCCGGACCTCGACGCGATCGATCCTCTCCACCAGTGCCCGGTGTCCTTCCGCGGCAACCCTAAACTCGTCGTGGAGAAACTCGGACATCACACCCATCTTCCGGTCGAGCTCGTCGAGCTTCTCATCGAAGCGGGCCCCCTGCTCTTCGAGTTTCCTGTCGAAGCGGGCCCCCTGCTCCTCGAGTTTCCTGTCGAAGCGGGCCGCCTGCTCCTCGAACCCGACCTTCAGCTTCTCGTCGAAGCCGGCCGCCTGCTCCTCGAGCTTCCTGTCGAAGCGAGCCCCCTGCTCCTCGAGCTTCCCGTCGAAGCGGGCCGCCTGCTGCTCGAAGCGGGCGTCCAGCTTCTCGTCCAGGTTCCGGCCGTACTGGTCCAGCATCTCCCGGAAGAACTGCTTGTCCTGCTCGTCCATGGGCCCCCTCCCCGTGGCGGTCATCAGTGATCAGTGACCAACCTTTGTTCCTGGTTCCTCGTTCCTGGTTTCTGCCCTTTCAGGCCTCGATACGGATACCCTCTCGTTCGACTTGGGCGCCGAGTCCCGACTGGTCCTCGGACCGAACGAACAGATGCGGTTCGATGTGGACGTCCACGCCAGCCGCGAGACCGTAGAGCTCTTTGAGCAGCAACAAGTAATCTGTCTCCGCGTCCAGTCGGTCCACAAAGAGGCCGACGTCGACATCGCTGCACTCGTCGGCCTTCCCCGTTGCGTGCGACCCGAAAAGAACGGCAGCATCGATCGCGATCGCCCCCCGCGCCAGATGCGCAAAACGTGCGGCCTTTTCTAGAGCCTCTCTCTGATCCATTTCTGCAACTCCCGGGTTCTGGCGAGCAGCTCCGAGCACCTCTCCTCACTGAGCAGCCGCTGCAACCTCTCCCTGCTCTCCGGGTATCTGGCCTCGACGTTCAAGGGGTCCAGCTCGAGTATGAGGCTCCTTTGCTCCGGCTCCAATGCTGCTTCGAGGCCGCTCTCCTGCAGCAGCAGTCGAAGGTTGTGCGTACGAGGTGGAACCTGTCCCGTACCGGCCTGGTAAGTAGCTTTCAAGACTTTCTCGATAGCCTGGTGACACATAAAGCCCACATACAAGTACCGCCCGGTTCGGAGCATCGCCTCGGCAGTGCCAAGGTCGTAGTCCGACCCTTCGAGCCAGTACCGAACTTTCTCATCCATGCGTCTCTATGTCGCTCCCTCTCGAGCTTCCTCGGGACCACGAGGGGTTCTGGTGATCAGTGCCGCGACGCGATCGAACCTCTCAAACCTGCGCCCGCAGCCTTTCGACCATGGCCCTGAAATCGCTCCAGAACTTCTCGTCGGCGGGGCTTCGGGCGGGACGCTCCACCCGCTCGGACTCCCACCCCTTCACTTCTTCGCAACTGCTCTCCGCCAGCTCCTGCACGCGACGGACGAACTCTTCTGCCCGGGCGATCCACTCAGCCGTCTCTCCCTGCTCGGAGAGGAAGTTGTTCTTGTACGTCACGAACAGACCGGCGTCATAGAGCTCGCGATAGACCGCGGCGAGCGCCTCCGGGAACCTCCCTTCGTCGAGGAAACGTTCCTCGAAGAGCGCCTTTGCCGCATGGTGGTCCGGCGCCGAGATCTTCTCGGTCTGGAGCAGCGCCATGACTGCATAGAAGCAGGCGGAGTAGAGCGAGCCGAGACAGCCGTGCCAAAGGGGCCCACCTCCGACGATCCGTCCGAAGTCGAGCGACCGATCAGCGCTCCGGAGGTAGAAACGAGTCTGCCGGGGAGAGCTCCTCTCCAGAATCCACGCTCCGGCGATCACTTCTAAGTCCCTCCTTCCCGCTCGGAGACTCTGTACCCGCCGTGCCGTTCCGTATCGAGCCGATGCGCCGTGAGCTCGTCGGAGAGGCGATCGATCTTGCCCTCGAGCCTGCTGCTCTTCGGGTTCCGCGCCTTCCCATTACCGCTCACGGCGCAACCTCGTGAGGCAGGATGGTGAAGCCTTCCCCTCTAGCTGCTTGCCTGAGTCGCCCGTCAAGGCAGACGAACTCTGGACCTGGTTGCGGAGTCGGACCTGCCCACTGAACGGCAGCCGCGAGCTGCAAGGCGTCCGCGGCTCGCAGAGCATGTCGCAGCAAGAGCTGCGCTGCCCTTTCCCGTACGGCTTCGCTCGGCTGAATCTCGGTCCAAACACCTGCCAGCTCCGAGAGGCAGCCCCTCACCGCGTCTTCTTCGCCCGTCGTGAGAATCCCTTCCCTCCTCAGCCGAGCGAAGGCGGAGCAGCACTCAACCGGCGAGGCCCACCAAACCGCCATCGCCTCGTCCGCGCGCGCGAGCTCCTCGACGGCAGCCGACCGCGGCTCGGAAAGGCACAGCGGGATCAGCGCCGAGGAGTCCCAGAACTTCACCGCCCCTCTTCCCTTTCCGAAGAAAGCGCCTCTACCGCCCGCCCCTCCGGGTCCCGGGGACGCGCTCGCGCCCAGAAGGAGGAGGGGAGAGCCCCTCTTCCGATCCGCACAAGACCGGCGCGCTCCATCTCCAGCAGGTGAGGGGCTATCCCGACTTCAGCCGGGCACACCGGAACCAGGCGAGCGACCGGTCTTCCCCGGTCGGTCACCAGTACCTCGCCTCCAGCTTTGACTTTGGCGAGGTACTCGCTCAAGGAAGCCTTCAGGTTCGCTACGGCAACGGTTTCCACCTTCGCCCTCATAGTCTCGTGGTCGTGACTATTATGGTCACGCCAGCGGACCGCCGGCAAGCGCTCAGTTCCGGGTTCCTTCCGGCTCGGTCGAGTTCGTCGAGCTTCTCGTCGAAGCGGCCGCCTGCTGCTCGAAGCGGGCGTCCAGTTTCTCGTCCAGGTTCCGGCCGAACGGGCCCAGCATCTCCCGGAAGAACTGCTTGTCCTGCTCATCCACGGGGCCCCTCCCCCTTTCGTCCCGAACGCCGCCTACAGGCCGGCCGCGATCACAACGCCGGCCGTCAAAGCCGCGTTGGCGATGATCTGCATGACGTCCTTGATCTCCCTCATCCACGCGATCTTCTCGATCTTTCGCGGGACGACCACCGTGTCCCCCGCGTCGAGCCTGAGCCCCATGAAGGGGTCGGAGAACCAGCCTCGTTTCACCCGGGCCCCGTTCTCTTTCTCGAAATAGGCCTGGCGCCGGCTCTGAAGGGAACCGTCCGCACGGACCACGTAGATCTCCTTCGCCTCCGCCTCCACCGTCGGGCCGCCGGCCTTCTGGAGGTAGTAGTCCACGTTCCTGCCGGGCATGCTGAGCACCGTGGTCGGGTTGTAGACCTCCCCCAGGACGGTCACGGCCGCGGAGGATTGGGGCACCTCCAGAGCATCCCCTCCCTGCAGCTCGACGTCGTAGCTGCTCCCCTTGAACCGGTCGAGAGGGGTCAGCCGGATGACGAGCCTCCCCTCGGCTTTGGCTGCCTTGAGCTTTTCGAGGCTCAACATCAGCATCTGCAGGGATGCTTGGGTCGCCTGGAGCTCTTCTGGAGACGAGGCCACCGCGGTCAGTCTCGCCTCCCTGTGGGCGATCTCCTGCTCCGAGCGCTTGATGACCTCCTCCATGCGCTCTTGCTGCTCCGCCTGGACGGACGCTCGGGTGAACTTGGCCGCCCTGAGGTAGGCCTTCTCGGTGAAACCACCAGCCCTCTCCATGACGGAGCTCAGGCGCTCCCCCTTTGAGATGGGGTAGGTGCCCGGGAAACGGAATTCGCCCTTGAGCGTGACGAACCGGGTCTTCTCTTCCATCCAATCCGGCACCGTTCGCACGATGAGGTTGTCGTGGGGGGCCAGCAGGATGTTGTCCTGGGGGTTTCCTTTCAAGGCCTCGTCGAGCCGTATGTGGATGGGGGAGGAGCGGGCGGCGTCGCCTTCGATCCGAATCCGGGTGACCTCCGCGTCTTTGAGGTACGCCCTGAGAGGAACCGGGCCGCCGGCCTCGGTGACGAGATCGCTGACGCGCATGTTGGGATAGAGCCGGTACTGGCCGGGCTTGCGGACCTCGCCCGCCACGGAGACCACGTACACCTCATCGGGGACCAGCGGAGCCTCCCGGACGACGAGCTCGTCTTCGTGAGCGAGCGCGAGGTTCTGCTCGCTCGCACCCTTGAGGGCCTGTTCGAGATTGACCTCGATCCGGTAGGCCTCCCGGCTCTGGCCGGTCCGGCGAATCCGCACGAGCTCAGCGGTCTTTCGGGACGCGGTGAGCTTCAGCCCGCCGGCCTCCGTGACGAGGTCGCTCAGTCGCATGTGGGGATAGAGCCGGTACTGGCCCGGCCGGTGGACGTCGCCCGCCACAGAGACCGTGTACGGCTCATCGGGAACCAAAGGAGCCCCGCGCACGATGAGCTCGTCTTCGGGAGCGAGGACGAGGTTCTGCTCCCCGCCGCCTTTCAGGGCCTGGTCCAGGTCGACCTGAACCCGGAAGGCCTCGCGGCTCTGGCCGGTCCGGCGAATCCGGATGAGCTCGGCGGTCTTTCCGAACGCGCTGAGCTTGAGGCCGCCCGCCTCGTTGACGGCGTCGCGGACCGTCATCCCGTCCATCAGCCGATAGTTGCCAGGTTTCTGGACCTCGCCGCTGACCGTGAACCGGGGCATCTCCTGAAGCTGCCAGCGGGAGAAGACGCGGACCCGGTCGAACTCCTGGAGCTCCAGGTTCTGGTCGGCCTCGCCGCTCAGGATCTTACGAAAGTTCAGGAAGAGCACTTGCGGGTGATAATCGGGGGCATAGTACCGCGTGACTTGCAGGGTTTCCGGGTGGTACTCCGGCAGGAGGTCCAGGTCGGGCAGGAGATCCTTGAGACGCATGCCCGCTTTGAGCGCGTAGTCGCCGGGCCGGACCACGTGACCTTCGAGCCGCACGTAGCCTCGCAGCAGGCGGTCGATCGGGAAGATCGTGACCACGTCCATGTCCTGGATGGCGACGCTCGAGGTCGTCTTGTCGAGATCCTGCCCCGACGCCTTCGGATCCAGGTTCAGGTCCGTGATCACGTTCTTCTCGTACGGCGTCACACGGTAGACCTGCACCCTCTGGAGGTACCCCGTGGGGACCAGGCCCCCGCCGAGCTCGAGGAGCTCCTTGAGCGTGTCCTGCGGCCCGAGCTCGAAGATCGCGGGGCGAAGCACGTTTCCGCCCACCCCGGCCACCTTCCCGATCGTCGGTACGAACAGCGTGTCGCCCGCCTGCAGTCGGATGTCCCTGGACTTCTCTCCCCGGAGGAAGAAGTCGTAGAGGTCGACCGTCTCGAGGAGCTTCCCTTCGCGGCGGACTTGAATGCTCCGCATCGTGCCGGTCTTGGTCGGTCCGCCCGCGGCCTGCAGGGCGTGGATGACGGTCGACAGAGCGCTGACGTCGTAGCTGCCGGGCGAGACCACCTCGCCGACCACGAAGACCTTGATGAGCCGTAGCTTGCCGAGATTGACGTTGAGGCTGAAGTCCTTGTAGACCTTCGCCAGCTGGCTCCGGACCAGCTCCTGCAGGTTCCCGTAGGGGACGCCCCAGACCTTGATGGACCCCACGCGGGGAAGGATGATCTCCCCGCTCCGGTTGACCTCGAGATCGTACGTACCCTCGACGCTTCCCCAGAGGTTGACCGTCAAGCGATCACCGGGCCCGACCAGGTAGTCTAAGGAGACCGGCACGTCGGTGGCCGGCGTAAAGCCCGGAGAGGGGGTCTTGAAGAAGCTGTAGCCGAACTGCCTCAGCTGTCCGACAGAAAACGGCTCGGGCTTCGCGGTGTCCACCGTCACCCGTTCCGGTGTGATCCCCCGCTCGATGGCGGACAGGTCCGCTGGCGGCTCGGGCTTCGGCGGCGGAGGTGGCGGGGGGGGTTCAGGCTTTGGGGCCGGCGCCGAAGCGGGCGCTGCGGCCGCCGGCGGCGGCTTCTGTGCCGCCCCGGAGGGTTCTGACTTCTCGGCAGAAGGCTGCGCCTTCGCGGGCTCGGCCGCCTGCACCTGAGGGGGAGGGGGCGCGGGCTTCCTCTCCTGGGGCACGCCGACGCCCGGAGGCAGCTTGAACCCGGGAGGGAGTTGCACGCCGGGCGGCAGTTGAGTCCCGGGAGGGATCTGCACCCCGGGAGGCAGAGCGGCGCCGGCGGCCAGACCAGCCGCCGCCAGGGTGAGCACCAACGCGAGACCGAGGACCGATCTTCTTCCCACGAAAGGACTCCGTTTATGATCTGGTTCCAGTCGCTGCCGCCCCGTCGCGGCCCAAAGGGATCCCCCCCGAACGGACCGTGCTGCCGCAGGTGCCTCGCCCGAACGCGTACCGAACCTCTTTACGACGTGGCCCAAGAGTTCAGCGTCGATTTGGAAGAGACGCGGGGTGGGGGCCGAAATGAACGGATCGGTCGAGTTCGCAGCTGTGAGATCTCACGCCAAAACTCTCGGAAACCGCGGTCGCAATCCTAAACGACGGCCAACCACAGCTTCAAGGAGGAAGTACCGGCGCTGGCGAGGCGATCCGTGCTGCGTTGCGCGGTAACGGGTGTGGAGAAACGCGGGGACTATCCGGGAACCCCGCGGCAGGACCTGTGTTTCCTTATCGACACACCCCGGCGGGACTAAAGCTCGTCCCTAAGAAAAATTCTCGTGCTGGGGCGCTGGGGCAGCATCGCGGGGAGGGGCTGGAACGAAAGGGGGGTGCGACGGCGCAGGATGTAGTAGCCTTTCATGAGGATCCGGCGCGGTCCGGCGCGACCGCGGGCTCGCCGATGGGAGGGAGGCGCGCCTCGCCCGCCGCGAGGAACGCGGTCTCGCGCGAGGCCCCGATGCGTCCGCCGGTGGCCGGCACGGGCCAGATGACGGTCTCGGCGGAAGCACCGGCCGGCGCCGGGATCCCTCCCCTCTTCCTGGAGAATCGGGACAAGAGCTTCGCGCAGGCCGCGTCGTACGGCTTCACGAACAGGACGGAGACGACCAGGATCACCGACGCGTTCAGGAGGAAGAGGGCGAAGCTAGCCTTGAGCAGCTTCGGGTCCTCGCCCAGCAAGAGCCCTTCGGCGTAGAGGAGGTACTTCGAGATAGGGATGTGGAGGAAGTAGAGGAGCAGCGCCGAGCCGCCGAGCCTCTTCATCCACGCGGAGCCGAAGAACCTGGCGAGCAGGCGCTCGTTGTACCAGAGTCCCACCACGATGACTAGAACGAGGGGCAGCAGCAGGCCGTGGCCGAGCAGAGAGAGCATCTTCGGACTCCCGGCCTGGGAGGCCGCGCGAAAGAGCAGGGGGATCGCGCCGAGACACGCGAGGATGAGAGAGTCCCGTCCGACGGCCTTCGCGAGCCAATCCGGAACCAGCCGCCGGTGGACGAGCAGCCCCAGGACCGTGCCCAGCAGGATCTCGCTCAGCCGGAAGACCGGCGAGCAATGGAAGAAGTTCAGATGGGCCGGAACGATATCGATCGCGTAGGACTCTCCCGGGGCCCAGAACGCCTGGGTGAAGACGACCTGGGGAAGGAGCGTGAGGAGCACCAGCAGGACGGCGAGACCCACCAGGACCCGCGGGCTCTTCAGCCCGAGGAGCCTCGGAATGAAGAGGTAGCCGAGGAAGAACGAACTGACGGCCCAGGCGGACGCGTTAAAGATCGTAGCGTACTCCGGCACGAAGCCGTGCGTCATCGTGAGCCAGAAGAACCAGGAAGCCACGATCTCCGACGTCGACCTCGCAACGGGGCCGAGGAAGTCGCTCGGGATCACCAGGAGAAAGCAGACGAGGTGAAGGGGGTAGAGCTTGACCAAGCGCTTCAGGAGGAAGTCGCCATAGGCGAACTTCTTCGGGGCCAGCGACATGCCGAGGACGAAGCCCGACAGGACGAAGAAGAGGGACGTGAAGCAGGAGCGCCCCTCGATCAGCAAGAGGACCGGCCAGGGGGCTCCCGCGCCCTTCAGGGGATAGTAGCCGTAGTGGCACAGCATGATGACGAGCGCCGCGAAGAAACGAAGTCCCAGCAGTGCTCCGGCGTAGCGCTTGATGACCATGGCGGACCCAGGGGAAGACCGGGTGAGAGGGGGCGGTTGTTTCCCAGGATCGGCCCGATGGTAACTGAGCTTTATTTCCGATGGCAACCTCTTCACTCCCCGACCGTGCCGTCACGCCGAGGCGAGGGTCGGGTCCGGTCTCCCCTCCTCGGCTGTGTCGCGCTCGCCGCCCAGGATGCTCTCCTGGAGCGCATGCTGCGCCGCCGCCTGGATCTTCGGATCGAGCGGCGTGTACATGCGAAGGCCCCCGGTCTCGAGCATCCCCGGAGAGTAGGTGTCCGCGAACTGAGCGCGCAGTGCATCGACGTAGCGGAGGCCCTGCCAGGAGGTCGGCTCCTTGACACCCACCCTCCCGTCTGTTAGACGGCGATGCGCCCACTCTCCCCTTCCCTTAGGCAGGCTGCTGGAAAAGCAGCCTGCGTGCGCCCCAGCGACGGGGCGCCGAATCGCGGAGCTTGGAAAGCGTAGGGATTCGTGAGGGTTCGAAGGGGCCGCCCCCGAGAAGCCGTAGCTGAAAACCCACGGAGGGGGTTTTTCAGCACCCTGATAGAAGAGGAGGAACCATGTTCGTCCTGCGCTCAGCGGCCTTCGAGAACAACGGTTGCATCCCGGAGAAGTACGCCGAGAAGAACGTCGTCTCTCCGCCTCTCGCGTGGGAGGGGCTGCCGAAGGGGACGAAGAGCCTTGCGCTGGCGGTCACCGACCCCGACGTCCCGGCGGCGTTCAACTTTCCCCGGAACTTCTTCCACTGGCTCGTCTACGACATCCCCGCGTCCACCACCTCTCTGCCGGAAGGCGCGAGCCCCAAGGGCCGCATGCCCGCGGGCGCCAAGGAGCTCAACAGCGACTTCGTGACCTTCGGGATTCCCGGCTTCGGAAAGGGTTACGGCCCGCCGTGGCCGCCGGACGCCGAGCACCGGTACGTCTTCACGCTCTACGCCCTCAAGTCCGAGACCCTCGGCCTCCCGGAGAGCGCCGACCATGCCGACTTCGCGAAGGCGGTGCTGCCGGTGACCATCCAGACGGCCACCCTGGTGGGGCTCTACGGTCCGGCGAAGGAGAAGCTGCCCGGCAGCTGAGGACTTCTTAGACTCACTCGCTCGCGGAATCCGCGACGAACTTCGCACACTCATACAGAACCTTCGCCTCTGCCACGACGTCCTGAAGGAACGCGCTCTCGCGCAGCATCTGTTCGAACTCTGCGGGGGTGTAGGCGAGAATGTCGATTGCCCGGGTGCCTGTCCACGCGAGATAGAGCTCCTCCAGCCGGTCCAGGAAGCGCTTCGGGGTATCGTAGACCACGATCAGATCGATGTCGCTCTCGTCATCCCAATCCCCGCGAGCGAACGAACCGAACAGGAGGAGAGTCTGCGGCTTGAACTCCCCGAACACTGCGATCCGTTCCTTCTCCAGTTCAGGCGAAGGCCCCCCGGCGGGACGCTGGCACGTTCGAAGGTTCTTGTCGCCGGGAGCTCCCTCCCGGCCCCAGCTCCCGCCTACGTCGCATGTTCCGGCGCAGGTCACGCCCTCGACCTTCGACAACGTGCTCTCCACAGGCTCAGCCATCACTTCTCCGACCCGCCTTCCGGCTCCGTGACCTTGAAGTCATGCCGCACGGCTTCGGTAAAGACGCCCACCTGCCGCTCGAACTCCTTCCGCTGCTCGACAAGCTTTTCCTCGAACCGGGCAGTGTGCCGGCGAACCGCTCGTCGAGTTTCCGGTCGAACCGGGCCGGCTGCTCCTCGAGTTTCCTGTCGAAGCGGGCCCCCTGCTCCTCGAGCTTCCTGTCGAAGCGGGCGTCCATCTTCTCGTCCAGGTTCCGGCCGAACCGGTCCAGCATCTCCCGGAAAAACCACTTGTCCTGCTCGTCCATGGGCACCGTCCCCCTTTCGGTGCACGTTCAACGAGTTCAGATCATAACAGAGTCCGGAGTCCAAGAGTCCAAGAGTCCGGAGTCGAAGAACAGCGCCGCCGAGGTTCCGGACCCTTCGCACAGCGGAACCTCCGCGCGGCATTTCCGACTCCGGACACCGGACTCCGGACTCGTTTAGGCCGCGCGCCTCTCCCGCGCCCGCAGCCGGTTCGCTGCGCTCGTCACGGCTTCCAGCGACGCCGTGACGATGCTCCGGTGCCGGCCCACTCCCCACGTCGACGCGCCGCCGCACTCCACCTGGACGTAGGCGACTGCCTCCGCGCCGGCTCCCCTGCCAACCGCGTGCTCGTGGTAGTCGAGGACCTGCAGCTCGATCCCGCACTCCTGCCGGAGCGCCTCGACGAAGGCGTCGATGGGCCCGTTTCCCTGGCCCGCGGCGGTCCGCGTCGCCTCCCCGTCCCGAAGGACGGCCGACAGGGAGACCTGGTCGTTTCGCGCCGGCGTGGTGCGGTGCGAGAGGAGCGCGAGGTGCGGTCGCGAGAGGTACTCCTCGGCGAAGAGCTCGGTCAGCGCCGCGGCCTCGAGCTCCCGGCCGGACCGGTCCGTGAACCGCTGGACCGCCTCGCGGAACTCGAGTTGGAGGCCCCGCGGGAGCTGGAGCCCCAGGTCGCGCTCGAGGA
>JACRCS010000679.1 GCA_016218905.1 Deltaproteobacteria bacterium | reverse complement strand
TCATGAAAGCAACTGCCCCACGACCGACACGCACTCGAGCTCCTCGAAGCGTTCGAGCCGGTACAACAGCTCTTCTGCCTGGGTCGCCGTGAGCGCCTCCGAAAACCGCGCGTTCTCCAGGAACTTCTTCCGCTTCTCTTCGGCGCTCAAGGGCGTGGCGGTGCCGTTCCCTCTCGGCATGTCGATGCACTTCTCGAGTTCGGCGCCGTGCTTCAGCTCGATCCGAACGCGCGCGCCCAGGGGCTTTTCCGGCGGAATCGAGTCCCTCAGACGGATCTTCTCCGCCAGCGCCAGGACGGCAGGATCCCTGACGTACTCCTCGGTGAAGTGCTCCAGTCGAACGCTCTTTCGGAAGAGCGTGCTGGCGACCGTGTATTGGAGGCTGAAGGCCGCGTCGATCTGAGGAACGTCGCGGAGCCGGAACGTTCGGCCGACCGCGAAGTCCTTGGCGGTCGGCGTGACGTCGACGACGATCTGCTCGACCTCTTCGGGGTCGATCGGGTGGGTCTGCAGCAGATCGAGGACGCAGTCGATCGCCGAGTGGTTGGACCGGCAGCAGGGGTAGGGCTTGTGGGTGTTGTCGGCGCAGAAGTTCCCGCCGAGGCCGTGGGTCAGGGCGTCGAGCTGATAGCTACGGCAGTAGAGAGAGAAGTAGCCGTTCTTGCTGAGCAGAGCGTCTCTTACGCCGGTGAAGCCCTTGCGGGCGAGAGCCGCAGAGAAGATGCCGGCTTCCGCGGCGAGCCCTTGAGGCAACTTGAAGCTGTGCGCCCCGTCGTGGATGTTCTGGAACGTGCCGGCGAGCCGGTTCAGCACGAGGCCGAGGGCGTTGAGCGCCTGGCTTTCGTCCAGGCCGTAGAGCCGGGCGGCGATGGCGGTAGCCCCGAAGGCGTTGGCGGTGCCCGTGGAATCCCAGCCGGAATCGATGTTCAGGTTGGAGGCGGCGATGATCCGGGACGCGAGGTCGTCGCCGAGGATGAGGGCGGTCAGCACCGCCCTGCCGCTGGCGGCCACGTGCTCGCCCACCGCGAGAGCCGCGGGGACCGTGGTGCCGCTCACGTGAGCGGGGGTGCTCTTCCCGTTGACCAGCGGCCCGGTCGGCTCGAAGTCGTAGGACCGGGCCATGACGCTGTTCGCCAGGGCCGCGCTCCGGGCGGGAAGGCGGTGGCCGTGCACGAAGACGGTGCTCTCCTGCCTGCCCCCCTCTTCGGCGAGGAGCTCGATCAGGGCAGAGCACCCCGGCGCCCGGGCGCCCGCGAGGGCGCACCCCACGACGTCGATCAGCCGGTTGCGCGCTCTCTCCAGAGTACCGGAGTCGAAGGCCTCGAAGGGCGTCTTCAACACGTTTCTTACCAGTTCCAGCGTGATGCTCATCCGCACCTCTCCGTCAGGCTTGGCAACGCCGGCGGCCCCCTGACCCTGCGGTCCTCCCCCGCCGTCTCATCCGCTGCGGGCGGAGGTCCTCATTCGAGCTCTTTCAGCTTGGCAAGGAACGCAGGCAGAACGGTCCTCCAATCCCCCACGACCCCGTAACGCGCGTACTTGAAGATGGCAGCTGCCGGGTCTTTGTTGATGGCGATCATCGTCTTCGATCGGGAGCAACCGGTGATGTGCTGGCTCGCCCCCGAAATGCCTACGGCAAGGTACACGCGGGGAGCCACGATCTTTCCCGTGATTCCCACCTGGATCGTCGAAGGAGCCCAGCCGTTGTCCACGGCGACCCGTGAAGCGCCGACGGCGCCCTTGAGGAAGCGGGCAACCTCCTCCAACATCTTGAAGCTCTCGGCGTCGCCGATCCCGCGCCCCCCGGAGACGACGACCTCGGCGTCCTCGATCTTGACCCCGTCGGTCTCCTGGCGGACCCTCTCCACGACCTTCATTCGGGACGGTGCTCCGTCGAGGTCGAGGGGGAACGGGGTGACGGTGGCGTCCACCGCCCCGGATCGCTCGGCGGGAGGCAGGGACTTCGGCCTCACCGTCACCAGGTGCGGAGCGCGGTCGCTCGTGAAGGTCGCCATGGCGAGCCCCCCGTGGACGGGCTTCGTGCTGAGCAGGGCGCCGGTGTCCGGCTCGACTCGCAGGTCCACGCAGTCCGTCACCACCGCCGTGTCCAGGCGGAACGCGAGCCGGGGCCCCAGATCGGCACCCCGATCGGTGTGGCCGATCAGGACGACCCAGGGGCGTTCCGCTTCCACGATCTTCGTCAGGGCCAGGGTGTGGAGATCCGTCCGGTATTGGGCGAACTCCGGCCCGTCTACCACCAAGACCCTGTCCGCCCCGAAAACGACGGCCTCGCGGGCCACCTCCGTCACCCCGCTGCCGAGGAAGACGGCGATCAGCTCCCCCTCGAGCTCCTCGGCGATCTGCCGGCCGCCCCCCAGCAACTCCTTCGTGGTCCCCAGCAGCTCTCCGTCCCCGGTCTCCGCGTAGACGAGCACGTTTCTTCGATCCGACATCGCGATCCCTCTTCTGACATGGGAACCCAAAGTTTTCGCAGCCAAAGAGACGGGGAGAGCGTCCGACCGCCTCGTCCACGCTTCGAGCCGGCGCCGAGGCCGCTGCGCGGGACCGGCCTCGGAGAGGCCGAACCCGCTCTCCACCGACCCTCACAGCACCTTCGAGCCTCGAAGCGCCAGCGCGAGGTGCTCTGCGGCCTCCACGGGGGTCTCCCCCTCCATCAGCTCGCACGCCCCTTCGGTCGTGGGCTGGAAGAGCTTCACGAGTTTGAGGCGTCTCCCGCTGTTGCCCACGGTCGCGGGATCGAGACCGACGTCGGCCGGCTTCCAGACCGTCGGCTGGATCTTGTTGGCGATCCGGATGTTCTGGACCGCCGGATACCTCGCCTGCCCGAGCTCGTTGCTCACCGTCACCACGGCGGGCAAGGGGACCTCGACCGTCTCGAACCCGTCGGAGAGCACTCGCTCTACGCGAGCCCTCCCGTCGACGATCTCGAGCTTGCGAGCCACCGAAACGCTCGGCAGATCGAGGAGCTCCCCGAGCCCGAGCCCGACCTGGCCGGCGTTCGAGTCCGCGGCCTGTCTGCCGCACAGGATCAGCGAGCAATCCCCGATCTTCCGGATGGCCGCTGCGAGCGCGCGGGCTGTCGCCCAGCTGTCGCCGTTGGCGAAGGCCTCGTCCTCGAGCAAGATGAGTTCGTCCGCTCCCATGAAGACCGGTTTCTTCGCGACCACCCGATCCAGCGCCCTGCCCGCGCTCAGGGCGATGACCCGGGCGCCCAGCGCGTCCTTGAGCCGGAGCGCCGCCTCGACGGCCTGTTCGTCGAAGGGATTGAGCACCTTCGGGATCTTCGGCGAGGCCACCAGCACGTTTCGGTCTGCGTCGAGCGCGAACATTTCGGAAGGCGCTTCAGGGTCCGAGACCACCTTCACGCATACGACGATCTTCATTCCGTTCTCCGATGGAAAGACTCAACCGTTTGGTGCGACGAGCTCCCCCCCGCCTTCGGGTCAGGCTTCGTACATCGTGTCCGGTCTGGGGCCGGAGCCGAAGGCACCCTTGGCGAGCACGTGTCCGGCCTTGACGAGGCTCAGCCGGCCCGTAGAGCCGCCGTGAAACATGCTCATGCAGAGACGGATGTAGTGCTCGAAGTTGAGCTCTTTCTGAATGGACAGACCTGCGTAGATCTCCATGCCGGCTTCGATCACCTTGAGCGCGACCGACTTGGCGTACCAATTGATGTAGTACCAGCCCAGGACGTCCCTCATCTGTCCCTGGCCGTCGGAGTCCCAATCCCAGGCGTCCTGGTACATCATCAGTCTCAACGCTCGCAGCAAGGCACCCGTCTCCGCGAGCAGCATTCCGACGTTCTGATGCTCGATGATCGGTCTTCCGCCTTGGACCCTCGTCTTGGCGTACTCGATCATGTCGTCCCACGCACGCTCGCTCCATCCCAGGACCGTAAAGATGTGGAGGGTCTTGCCGGCGAGGCGGGACTTCATGACTTCGAAGGCCCCGTTGACCGGGCTGACGCGGTACCGGTCCGGAAGCACGTAATTCTCGTAGCGGGTCTGGACGTTGGAGACGATCTCATTCCCCATCATGTCGTTGACCCTTAGAATCGACCACCCCGGCCGTCTCGTGTCGATGCAGAATTGGGTGACGCTCTTGGTCAGAGGGCCGTTCGGGTCGGTCCGCGCCATGAGCATGACGTAGTTCGAGACCCCACCGGCGGTGCAGAACATCTTGTCCCCGTTGATGATCCAGTTGTCCCCCTCCTTCCGCGCGGTCACCTGCCCGGCAGCTCCAGGCTCGTCGTAGGGCATCAGCATGTCGCTGCCGCTGTTCGGCTCGGTGATCGAGGCGGCCAGCATGGTCGTCCGGTCCTTCATGAAGTCGCCGAGAACCTCCTCGGCCACCTCCTTGGACGTGTACTTGAAGGCGGCCATCTGTTTCCAGGCGATGGTCAGCAACCGACCGAACTGCATCCCGCCGTAGTAGGCGGCCGTTTCGGCCATGACCGCCAAGGCGACGTGCTCCTCCTCATACCCCCCCCCGCCGTACTCGGTGGGAGCGGCGATCTGACGAAGACCGGCGTCGTGAGCCTTGCTCATGAGCTCCGTCGGCAAGCGCTTCCTTAGATCGTTGGGCGTCGCGTTCGCAGGGATCGGCACGTCGGCCATGTCCTGCAGCGCCCTGACGTCGACCTCTCGTTCGCAGAAGTCCTTTACGAGGTTGGCCAGGCTCTTGTGCTCATCGTTCACGTAGGGAATGTTCCATTCGAGCATCTCGTCCTCCTTCGTGAGTGGTTCTCGCCGGCTGTCGGACGGACCCAAAGCACGCACCGTGCCACCGCGGGCGACTGGGCAGGAAGACGCTCTAAAAGCGACGGCCTGGCGGGAAGACCGGCCCGGCGAGGCGGTGCCGCCGTTGACCGCCGGGGCGCGTCCGCGGAACCATCCGGTCGCGAAATATCGTCATCCGTGTCGAGATGTCGAGACGGAGGGCCGGATGGTCCACTCGGCAGACGCGCTCTGGGTAGATCTCGCTGACGGTCTTGGGCCGATCAGCCCTTGCAAAAGGGGTGACTTGTCCGACGGTTCCGGTCTGACCTGATCGCTGCCTTGGAGCAGCCTCGCGCCATCCTCGGTTACTTCACCCTCACCCTCTGCGAAGCGAGGGCGGAGGAGCTGCCCGAGTCGTCCCGCAAGCTCCCTTCCCACCCTCTCCCGGCCGTGCGGCTCGCCCGCCTGGCAGTCGATGGACGCCACGGGAGCAAGGGGTACGGCCGGCTACTCCTCGCCGAGGCAGTTCACCGCACCGTGCTGATCTCCGATCAGGCGGGTCTCGTCGGGCTCTTCGTAGACGCCAAGGACGCTGGGGCCCGAGCTTTCTACGAACGCTTCGGGTTTGTTCCCCTTCGGGACCAGCCGCTTCGTCTCTTCTTGCCGCGGCAGACGCTCCTCGCGGGCAGCGCAGACGTCTAGTCTCCTGCCTCGTCTCGCCTTCGAGCGGTGCGCCCAGAAGACGGGCGGACCCCGTCGTAAGCCGTCTCCGGAAGGCACCCTATTTGGAAGGGGTCGACGCTCGCCTTTCAAAGGCCCCTCCGACTCTTTTGCACGGCCGCTGCCACCCGTCGTTGTCCGACGCCGATCATCACGAGCCGCTGCAAACGGGTTCCTGGGGCACTTCAAGAAGGGGGACCATCTGCAAGGGCTGACGAGTCCGGAAGGATCCGACCGCAACACTCAAAGCGCTAGCCGTCGGGGAGTCCCGATGCGGTTCGAGAATCCAGGGGCCCCGCGGCTCGCGTGGCCCGGATGATGACCCACGTGGAACTCGCGGACAACCCGACGTTCATGGACGAGTACGTCGCGGCCCAGTTCCTGCCGCACACCGACGCGGCAGTGTTCCGGAGCGACGCGGGCCGAGTGGCGGATCAGGTGAGCGCGTGAGCAGCTCCCATTCGTTCAGGGGCGGCTCATCCACCTCCAGAGGGTTGTTCGATTCACCCCGAGTTCTCTGGCCGCCGCGGCCTTGTTCCCGCCGTGGCGGGCCAGGACGTCTGCCAGGTCCTGCCTGCCCTGCGTGCGGGGAGAACCCTTCGGCCGCACCCGCCCGCCGGGCTTGCCGAGCGCGGGAGGGAGATCCTCGGGGCGGATCTCGGTCCCCCGGCAGAGGACGACCGCCCGCTCGACCACGTTGAGAAGTTCCCGGACGTTCCCCGGGTAGGAGTGGTCGAGGAGGACCCGGAGCGCCTTCGGCGAGAAGCGGCGGACCCGCTTGGCCGAGATCCGGGTGAACCGATCGAGCGCCATCTCGAGGAGCAGGGGAATGTCTTCCGGGCGGTCCCGCAGCGGTGGGATGGAGAGCGCGATCACGTTGAGGCGGAAGTAGAGATCTTGCCGGAAGGACCCGGCCCGCACCATGGCTTCCAGGTCCCGGTGGGTCGCCGCGAGAAACCGCACGTCGGCCTTTCGGGTCTTCGCCGCGCCGAGGGGCTGGAACTCCCGGTTCTCGAGGACCCGGAGGAGCTTGACCTGGAGCGGGAGCGGCAGATCCCCGATCTCGTCCAGGAATAGGGTCCCTCCCTTCGCCTGATCCAACCTCCCCGTCCGATCCTCGACGGCACCGGTATAGGCTCCCCGCTTCGCGCCGAAGAGTTCCACCTCGAGGAGCGATTCCGGCAGCGCACCGCAGTTCACGACGACGAGAGGTCCTTGGCTGCGGGGGCTGAGGTCGTGGAGGGCGCGCGCGAAGAGCTCCTTGCCCGTGCCGCTCTCGCCTTGGAGGAGGACGGTGGACGGACTCGCCGCGACCTCGGGGACGATCTCGAAGAGGCGGCGCATGGCCGGGCTGCGGCTCACGAGGTCGCGGAACGCGTGCTTGCCTTCGACCTCGCGCTTCAGCGCGTGAACCTGAGAGAGGTCGCGAAAGGTCTCGACACCCCCGATAGAGTTCCCCTCCGAGTCCTTCAACACCGAGGCACTCACCGAGATGGGAAGCTCTCGATTGCTCTTGTCGAGGATGTCGATCTCGAGCTGCGTGACCGACCTGCCGCTCCTCATCGCCTGCCGGACAGGGCAACTGCTGAAGCAGAGGTCGGTTCGAAAGACTTCGCAGCAGGGCTGACCCAACGCTTCGCCTCGAGTGAAGCCGGTGATCTCCTCGGCGGCCCGGTTGAAGGAGGTGATCCGCATCTCGGCGTCGACGGTGAAGACGCCGTCGGCGACGCTGTCGAGGATCGTCGCGAGGTGCTCCAGGTGGGCACAGGGGTTCTTGGCCATCTGTCAAAAATACGCCGCTCAGCGCCGACGGCACAAGGAACGGAGGGAGCAGAGCCTGGACCGATCGGGCTTCCGATAACGCAAACGGGAGCGAACGGCCTTACCCGTGCGGCTCTTCACCCGCCGTTACCGGTCGCGCCTTCTCCGTAGCTCACGTCGGCTCTCGACGCGACTCGCTCGACCCCGCGAGCCAGCGCCGGTGCCGCCGCCTCGCGTACTCCCCGTCGACCCTTCCGGTGAACATCGACGGGAGCAGGGGACGGTTGGCCTTGGGGAGGAAGGCGCCCAGGTGGAGGAAGACGAGGAGAACGAAGAGCATGGTCGCCGCCGTGTGGGCGAGGGTCACGACCTGGAGCACCTCCGGATTCACGACGATCGCTCCCAGGTTCTTGTACGTCTTCAGGAGCCCGGTCAGGATGAGGACGAGGCTCGTCGCGCCGAAGGCCGCGTAGGCGAGGCGCTGCTCCGCGAGGAACTTCCCGTGGGGCGGCTCGGGCTTGCCGAGGAGGATCGCCTTGAGGACCGGACCCTCGGCGGTCTTCTTCGCGGCGCCGAAGGGGCAGAGCTTCGCGCACGCCGGGTTGTCGCAGTGCATGCAGCGGCGCGGGATGGAGACCTTCCGGAGACCTCCCTCGAAGGGGACCTCCACCGTCTGGACGAAGAGCCAGTTGTAGGGCGTGAGCCGGTCGGTCACCTGGCGCTTTCCGCTCCAGTCCTCGTGCATCTTCTGGGGCCAGTAGTCCTTGATCTTGGCCGGGTCGGGCTCGGGGAACTTCGCGGCGTTTGCATCGCGGCAGGCGCGCACGCAGAGGGGCGTCCCCTTGCCCTCGCAGCCGTCGCACTTCGTCAGGTCGATCAGCGTCGCATAGGAGTCGCCCGCCGCCTTGGCCTCGGCGCGCCCCTTCGGGAGGACCGCTGCGCCGGCCGCCGCGGCGACACCCGTGAGAAAGCTTCGTCGGCTGAACTTCATGGTGTCTCCTCCCAGAGGATGGCCTTAGATGGGCCAGGTCTCCCTGCCCGTCGCCTTCAATGGAAGAGCTGTCCGTCCTACGCGCTCCGGAGCGACCAGCGGCGCCCGCCCGCGGTCGTCCTGCGCACTCGGGCGAGACTCGCGCGTCGCTCAGCAGCAGGAGCCCGCTGGGTTGCAGCCCGACCCGGAGATCGAGGTGATCTGGAATCCCTTCCGGAAGAACCCAGTAGCGTAGTCGAGCCTAATCCGTCCCATCTGCGCCTTGAGCTGCCTGTCTACGACCAGCCGAAGGCCGTTCTCTTCGATGACTTCGTCACTCTTCTTTGGCTCGTCCAGAGCCAAGCCCCAGGAGGGTCCGCCTCACCCGTGTCCAGCGATATAGAGGCGGAACGCGCTGTTTTCGTTGCCATCGCTGTTGAGGGCTTCTAGGAGCTTTTCTCTGGCGTTCTGCGTCACTTCGATCATGTCGCTTCCTCTCTTGTGCAGCAGGGTGGTAACCCTCTGATCGTCTTGCTGATCAGGTCCTCTGTGCATGTGCTCTCGACTTTCTCGAACAGAGAGCCTCCCGCCTGCTCTCTTGCCAATAGTTCGTGTAAATACCGACGAGAACTGAGAATAGGACCATGAATACTAGATCTGCCATCTTGCTCACCTCCAGCATGCCTGTTCAGATGCGGGACGAGCTGTCGTGGTTTCAGCTACCGACTCGTAATCTCACAAGCAGGTCGCCGATGAGCAGAGGCCGGCGAGGGAAGCTTGGACGAGCCGCCGAAGGGGTGAGAAGGGCCGCGAGAACCGCAGCACCGTGGAAAAAGACGGGGCCGCCGGAGCGGCCCATTGGAGGAGGAGAGGTAGCGACGTCGGAGCTGCCACCCTCCGGGCGAGCTTCCCGAGGATTGGATCCGCTCAGAAGCGAAAGGTCACAGGGAAGTTCGCAAGGGCACACGGGTTGCGGCAGCCTGCCAGGGACGGTGGCTTGGCCTGTGTCGCGGGTGCGCTCGACGTGAGCGCTCCCCCAAGCCCGCCGTCGGGGGTTCGGAGGGGACTTCAAGAAGGGAACTACGGGTCCTCCGGCTTTGCAGAACTCGAACCGGACCGCGCCTCCCCAGGTGGAAGAGCAACCGGTGTGCCACGACGCCAGCGCCGCAGCGCTGGACCCGAGAGACCGCGGAAGCCCCGCCCCTTGCTGATGCGCAGAACGAGAGATGCCTCGTACGGCGTCGCCGCTTCGGCCGGCGACCCGGTTGAAGCGCGTGCCGTTGCTGCTGCAACGGTGTTGCGCACCATCCGCCTCCGGGCGCTGGCGGCGGCTCCCCCGAGCCTGCGCGACCCGCCTCTTCACCGCTCCGTACGGGCGCTCCTCCGCGGTTACCGGTACGTCCCGAGAGCCGCGCAGTGGTCAGGCCTCGGTCTTGCACACCCCCATGGGGGCGGGGGCGTGCGCCGCAGTCGCTCAAGGCTTCGCAAGGCATGTTTCCGGGGCCGGAGGAAGGTACCGTGTCAGAGAAGAAAAGAGCCGCGGCGAGGGCTCTTGCACGAAGGCGGTCGAGCAGAGAGATCCTGGGCGGGACTCAGCGGATCGGGAAGCGCTTCCAGAGAGCCCCTCAGGCGCCCCAAGTCGTCCTGACCGCGACTCGGGAGCGCTGTGTCGAGAGCGCGGCGCGCGACGAGTACCGCAGTTGTCACGACGCCTGCATCCGAACCGACTCTCCCCCTCCGGAACTTGCGGACCGGCTCGAGATCCTCGGCCGCTTCCTCCAGAGCGCCGACTTCCCCGCTCTTCGCCGACGCAGCGAACTGCTCTTCAGCAGCGGGCGAACGGTCCGGTTCGCACTCTGGCTGAAGGAGCAGGGGGTGCGGTGGCGCGTCGAGTCCTCAGCGGCGTAGCGTCATGGCCAAGCCCTTCGAGGATGCTAAGAGCCGAGCGAGTCTGTAATCTGGAAGAATCTGGAAAAGAGTGCAGAGCATGAGAGTCGTCATGGTAGGGGGCGGTGGAGCGAGCATCGCCTTTGGGTCATCTCCCCTCCTCCCGTTAGTGGGTTGAAAGGCTTCCCGGGCAGTACCGGTCGGGGCCCGCACCCGTTGACCGCAGCCCTAGTTCGCCCTCTACCTCATCGCCAGAGCTTCGATCGGCGCTACGATCTTCCGCAAGGCTTCCGCGGTCGCGGACGTCGTTTCCTGTTGAAGCAGCGCCCGCCCGGAGTCACCCGACTCGGCCACGCTCGGGTCGAGGGGGATCGAGCCCAGGAACGGCACGCCCATGTCCAGCGCGAGCTTCTCGCCGCCGCCGGAGCGGAGGATCGGCGTCGTCTCGCCGCAGTGGGGGCAGACGAACCCGCTCTTGTGGCGGATGCGGCAGAGCGTCTCCTGGAGCTTGCGGCGCTCCTCGAACTCCTCGTCGCCTTCTCCCGGTTTGCGCTCCTTCGCGGAGCACGAGTAGTCGTTGCAGGTGTTACACGAGCCCATCCGTCTTCTCCTTCCCGCGTCGACCGTTCGTCCTCAGGTAGTCCTCGCAAGCCGCCTTCAGCGTATTGGCCGCCAGCAGCGCACAGTGCTCGCTTTCCGCGGGTAGCCCCTCCTCGAAGGCGGCTAGGATCTTCTCCTGCCCGAGGTCGGCCGCGGCCTCCACCGTTTGCTTTTCCGACAGGAGCGCCGCAATGCATCCGCAGCCGTGCGAGGTGAAGCAGCCGTCCGTTACGAAGGACACCCTTGCGATCGTTCCTTCGCGGACGAGGAGCCAGAACTCCATCGTGTCGCCGCACGGCCCCGTAATCCTCGCGTGCCCGTCCGCCCCCTCGATCGGGCCATCGTTCCTGGGGAACTTGTAGTTCCTCGCGAGCTCTTCGTCACACTGCTCCATCTCGTCCTCCCAAGGTACAGGTGCTCAAAACGCGGAGACTCCATTGCAGGGAGCCTGCCGCCCCAACTTGCCGGTCCGCGCCACGAACCTCGCACTGCGGCGAACGCTTTTTCGGGGAGGTTGGCGGTGCGGGGCTCCGCGGTTGCCGGCAGTGCCCGAGCGTTGCAGCGGCAGGGTGTGCAACAACTCAGGTGACTGAACGCGCGCTAGGGCCTCCCATTCGGTAGGCGCTAGCGCAGCCGAGCCATTCGCTGAGTCGTTCTACTGCCTCCCGAAGCGTTTCGACCTCCTCTGTAAGCGGGCTGCCGTCCGTCGCCGGAGCGAAGTGGCGGTGCCGCCCGTGAGCTCGCTCCTGTCCTCCCCCCCAGCGGCCGCACGGGACCACGTCGCCCGTCCGCAACCAACACCCCCCTGCCCACCGGCTCTTCGGCCACCCTCCGGGGCCCTTTGCGATGATGCACCTGCCTTGCCCCCAACCCGTCATCGGCCCCTTTCCTTCGGGTCCCGTCCCATCGAAGCGCGGCATAAGAGCTCTCCTTTCCTCCCCCGATCCTGATGCGGTTTCTCGGGATCCCGAGAACGGGAAGCCCCGGCGACGCGTCCATCCGACGCGCGCATCGAGCCCAGTCAGGGGCGGAGGAGACCCTTCAGACTGCCGGACCGAGGCGGCCGGGCCCCGGGCTCGTTGCATGGTGGTCAGTGCAACGCCAGCGGGACCTCGCTCTCGGTCGTCTCCTGGGTCCCCGCGCTCTCACGGCGCGCGAGGTAATCCCGGCAGGCGGCCTGGAGGGTCGTGGCAGCAAGAACGACCCAGTGCGCGCTCTCCGGGGGCAGATCGCCGACAGCGGCGAGGATCTTCTGTCCCAGGGCGGCTGCCACCTCTACAGGCTCCGTTTCCGCTGCGAACGCCGCGACGCTCCAGGCGTGAGAGATGAAAGAGCCGTCCGTGACGAAGGAAGCCCTGGCAATCTCCCCATCGCGGACGAGGAGCCAAACCTCCATGGTCTCCCCTGAGGGCCCCGTAAGCCTCGCGTGGCCGTTGGCCCCGTCGATCGGCCCGTCATTCTTCGGAAAGCTCCCCTGCGTCCTCGGTGCCTCTCGCCGCTCGCTCCTGTCCATCTTGTCCCCTCTCTGCAGAACCCGGAGATCCGGCAGGGTGCTGCGCCGGCTGAGGGGCGTTGTGCAGCTCGCTGGGTCCCAAACCCCTCGACAGTGAGCTTTGCATCGCCCGTGCCCTGGAGACCGGATGTTGAAGCGCGCGCTGGAAGGGGTGGGGGCGAGAGGGCTCTCTGGGCGCTTGGCGGCAACGCATCGACTCTGCAACGTGCAACGGCCAGGGAGGCACTGTAGCGGGGGCGCCTCGGGAAGAGGACCTGTCCGGGCCGCGTCGGGGTGGGTGGCGCACTTCCTTTGGCCGGGCGAGTCCTCCCATGGCGGATGATGGAACGCCTCTTGCTGTTGCTCGTTCTGGTGGCGAGCGACCTGGGGACTCACGGAGTCCGTCCATCACCGCGCTTTCTGGACGTACGGAAAGACCCCCGCACGGATGTGGCAAAGCGTTCCCCCACAGGGTCGCGCCCTTTGTGTGAGGAGGCCCGATTTGATCGAGCTTGCTGCGGCGTTCTCAGTGGGGCTACTCGGGAGCCTCCACTGCGTCGGAATGTGCGGGCCTCTGGTCCTCGCCTACTCGCTCCATGTGGGAGGGACCACCCGGCCGGAGTGCGCTTCGAGTGTCGTCTCCGCGCTGGCCCCGGGGTTGCGAGACCACCTCGCCTTCCACGTCGGACGCGTCCTCACCTACGGCCTCCTCGGAGCAACCGGGGCCTCCCTGCTCCATGTCGCGGAGCTCGCGACCTCCTTCCGGAGCTTGCGGGGTTCGCTGACGATCGCGGGAGGAGCCTGGATGGTCCTGCTCGGACTGATGATGCTCGGAACGTTGCCGCTCCCGGTCGCGCTCGGGCGTCTGCTCACCCCCAGCAGCGCCTGGTCCGAGAGGGTGGGCACCCTGCTGAAATCTCCTCGAGTCGGCGCCCGAGTGCTTCTCGGCGCGGCCGTCGGTTTCCTGCCTTGCGGCCTCTCGTGGGCGATGATTGCGAAAGGGTCCACGACCGGCAGCATTCCCTCAGCCTTTGGCCTGATGGCGGCGTTTGGGGCCGGAACGGTGCCGGCGCTGCTCCTGCCGGGGTTCGGTGCGTCCTTTCTCTCGGTCCGAACCCGGGTTCTGGGCGAGCGGGCGGCGGCGCTCTCCCTCCTCGCCATGGGCTCGATCCTCGTGTTCAAGGGAGTCCGCGCCGTTGGGTGAGTCGGTCGACCTCCGGGCCGACCTGGACGCCGGGTGCGCCCTCTGCGGTCTGCCCGTTGGGCGATCCAAGGCCGAGCAGGTATCAAGGGAAGGAGAACTCCTCCGCTTCTGTTGCCTCGGGTGCCGGCACGTCTTCGAGCTCCTCCAGCACCTCCCGGGGGCCCCCCGGCCGACTTCCGTTCGACCGAGGTATACCGGGCCTGTCTGGCCGCCGGTCTCATCGCACCGGGCGGAGAGGCGCCGCTCCTGAGATCGGAGGAGGACCCCGCGGTGGCCCTGGAAGGCCCGGGCGTGGAGCTCGCTCTCTCGCTCGAAGGGATGTGGTGCACCGCGTGCTCCTGGGTCATCGAGGCCATGCTCCGGAAGCTCCCCGGAGTGCTGGAGGTCTCCGTCTCCTTCGCTTCGGACGCGGCGTGGGTCCGCTACCTTCCCCACCGGGTGAGCTCCGAGGAGCTCCTCCGTCGCGTCGCCGAGCTGGGATACCGGGCCGGCCCTCTCGCGGAGTCGACCGCGGAGACGGAGGCCGGCCGTAGGCTGCTCCTCTGCCTGGGCTTCGCGGCGATCTTTTCGGCCCATGCGATGATGATCTCCTGGGCCCTCTACTGGGGCCTCTTCGAGGACCTCGGTCCCGAAGCGATCCGCGCCTTCTCCTGGGTTCTTCTCTTCCTGACCGCCCCGGTCGTCTTCGGCGCCGGAGCGCCGATTTTCCGGCGGGCCTGGTCCGGGTTCCTGGCCGGGACGGCGACGATGGACACCCTCGTCGCGGCCGGGACCCTCTCCGCTTTCGCCTACAGCCTCGTCGCGTTTCAGCGGGGCAGCGTTCACCTCTACTTCGACACGGCCTCGATGCTCGTGACAATCGTCCTCTTCGGACGCTACGCCGAGCTCCTGGCGCGGCGGCGCGTTACCCGCGGAATCGGCGAGCTGCACCGGCTCGCGAGGGCCAAGGTGCGGATCGTCTCCGGCGGCCAGGAGCGGTGGGTCGCCTCGGACGCGGCGGAGGTCGGGACCGAGTTGCTGGTCCGAGCCGGCGAGACCATTCCCGTGGACGGCCGGGTGCTCTTCGGCTCGGCTCTGCTCGATGAGTCTGCGATCTCCGGCGAGTCGCGTCCGGTCGAACGAGGAGAGGGACAGGAGGTGAGGGCGGGAGCCCGCCTCCTCTCGCCGGAGCTTCCGTTGCAGGCGACGCGCGTCGGGCAGGAGAGCTCCCTGGCCCAGATCGTCCGAACTGTGGACCGTGCGCTCGCTCGAAAAGGCGGAGTCGAGCTCCTCGCGGACCGCTGGACTCGCCGGCTGGTCCCTGCCGTCCTGTCCCTCGCGCTTCTGACCACCGCAGTCTTGCTCCTCGGCGACGTCCCGGCGGACGAAGCCCTCCTGCGCGGCGTCGCGGTCCTGGTGATCACCTGCCCCTGCGCCCTGGGGATCGCGGCCCCGCTGGCGAAGGTGGCGGCGATCGCCCGCGCGAGGGAAGAGGGCGTGCTCGTGCGGAATCCGGGCGCTCTCGAGCAGTTCGGCCAGGTGGACCTGCTCGTCTACAGATCGCCCTTTCGTGCGAACTCGACCGCGAGGCGATCCTTCGCGAACGGCTGGGGCTCACCGTCATCTTCGCGGGCTGGGGCGGGCAGGCGCGGGCGGTCCTGGCTCTGGGGGACCAGCTCCACGAGCACGCGAGGAAGGTGTTTCTGGAGCTCGAGAGCCGTGGAATCGAAGCCCGACTCCTCTCGGGCGACTCGCCGGAGACGACGGCGTGCATCGCACGAGAACTGGGAGTCGAGCACCGGGGAGGTGCGACCCCGGAGGACAAGGTCGACTTCCTCCGGGAACTGCAGGGGAGCGGCCGCCGGGGCGGCATGATCGGCGATGGAATGAACGACGCGGCGGCCCTGGCCCAGGCGGATGTAGGGCTCTCCTTCGGATCCGCGTCGAACATTGCCGAAGAGTCCTCAGACCTCGCGCTCCTCTCGAGGGATCCCCGAAAAGTGCTCGCGGTCCTGGAGCTCTCGGCCCGGACGAACCGCATTCTGCGGCAGAACCTCTTCTTCAGCTTCTTCTACAACGCCGTTGCCGTCCCCCTGGCGATCGCCGGGTGGCTGAACCCGCTCGTGGCCGCAGTGGCCATGTCCCTCAGCAGCCTCACGGTCGTGGGAAACACGGCGAGGATCCTCCGCCGCCCGTCGGAACTTGGCCCCGGCGGCGAGGAAGCCCGTCCCGCTTTGCTGCCCTGAACCCCTCGGCCGTGGGGAGAAGAAGAACCTGGGGCCGGTAGCGTGCGGCGTTGGACGGGAAGAGAGTTCTCCGTCCAGGTGGAGCGAAACTCGCCCGAGCCTCGGGATCACCCGTACGAGAGCATCACCTGGGCGCGGTGCTCGCGACGCGCTTAGAGAGTCTCCGCCGATTTCGCTAGACGGGATTGGCTTTCGCGGCCTTCGCAGGCGGAGCGAATCGTTTCTCCGGGACGGTATACCTTCGCGTTCTCGTCGGCATGGAACGGCGGGCGGTCGGTGGCGCATGGAGGTGGCACGAGGCGCGGGGTAGGGTTTGATCGCGCAGAGTACCTTCCTCGACGTGAGGAGCCGCACGAAAGAGATCTGGTGCGGCCCGATGCTGCGCGCCTTTGCGCCTCCCGTAGCGGTGCCGCCCCGACGCTCCGAAACGCCGGGGCGGCCGCTACCGGTTCGAGGCTCGGACCTACATCATGGGATCCATCGAGAGGGTGGGGTGCCCCACCTTCTCCATGAACGCGATCACCTCTTCCTCGGTCGTCGCGTCCTCTTCCGTGGCGATCTTCTCGTACAGGTCGGGGCAACCCTCTTCCTGACCGCGCCGGACCAGCACGTCCTTGATCGACTCCTTGAGCGCCTTCGGGAGCCAGGCGACTCGCTTCACGCCGCCGTCGGCCGAGATGAACTTCTTCGAGCCGATGTAGAACTTCGACACGCCCACGAAGCCCGGGGTCTGGGCGCCGCCGCCGACCGAGCCGGCGAGCGTCGAGAAGGGCATCCCGCAGGGGGTCATGCCCGCGTAGTCGCGGTCGACGACCATGACGCCGTTGGCCATGGGCAGCAGCACCACGATCGCCTCGAAGCAGCCGCAGGAGGTCATGGGGTCGACCATCAGCGAGTAGGCGCTGAAGGAGGTGACCGCCTCCTGGGAGTTCTTGAAGGTGAAGTCGTTGACGCCCGTCCACTGGCCGAGCTTCTCGTCGATGATGTCGCCCTTCTTGATCGGCTGGTTCGGCCCGGTGGGGGTGATCTCGTAGGCCGCCTTGCCGTCGAGCCAGTTGTAGGCGCCGCAGAGACCCGGCCGCTCGGGGCTGATCACGCAGACGTGGTTCGGCGCGAAGGACTGGCAGAGCGTGCAGGAGTAGAACGTCTCGACGCTCTCGTCCGTCATGGACCCGAGGCGCTCCTCGCGCTCCTTGTAGGTCTGACGGGCGACCTTCATGAGCTCGGAGACCTTCGCCGGGTCCGTGTAGACCGTGACCTGGACCTTGTCGAGGATCTTCCCGAACTCGTTGTGGAACTTCGCGTGGATGATCGTGCCGAAGTGCTTCAGGCTGAATCCCGCGCCGAAGGTCTTCTTCGAGATGCGCATCCAGACGATGTCGCGCTGCCCGATGTGGAGGACACCCTCCGCGCCGTTCAAGAGGTGGTGGATCTGGCGCTCGAGGATCGGCTCGAAGTCGGGCTGCATGTTGCGGCCCGCGACGTCGACCCAGATGGCCATCGGGTACGTCCCGCCCTCCTTCATGTCGGCGAGATCAGGGCCGACGACGGTGAACTTCCCGTCCTCGACCTCGGAGAGGTCCTTCATCGTGCAGAACTCGAAGCCCTCGGACTTGGGCCCGGCGAGCTCGACGTACATCGCGTCGCGGCCGATCCGCTCGCCCTCGAAGGCGGGCGAGTGGGAGACCGGGATGTCGATCTTCGAGATGTGGATCTTGAGGCCGCGGACCTCGATCGCCTTGGCGACGATCTGATCGTGGGGGATGTTGGAGACGACGTGCTCGTAGGTGCACACGCCGGTGACGAGGATCTCCGGGATGTCGGAGTCGGCGATGGTCGGGAAGCCGTAGTTGATGGCGCCGGCCGCGGCCGCGTACCACTCGTCCGTGACCTCGCCGAAGGCGAGCACGAAGGCGAAGACGCGGTTCTGGTTGTACTTCAGGATGCCGCGGTAGTCGCCGGGCTTCACGCCGCCGAACGCCATGGCCGCGCGGGTGGCGAAGCCGACCGCGTGGATGGCGGCCGACGTGTCGCGGCCGAAGGGGACGAGCCGGGTCGGCCAGCCGACCTGGACGCCCTCCTCGCGGAGCTGCTCGGCGAAGGTCTTGCCGCCGTGCTCGGAGGCCATGAAGACGTAGATGCCCTTCTCCTGGAGCTCCTTGGCGATCTTCGCCGCGGTAGCGGAGTCGGGCGCCGAGCCCACGACGGCCGCGAAACCCGGGGCGGAGCCGTCGACGAACTCCACGCCGCGCTTGCGCATGATGACGTCGTCGGCGGCGCCGAGCCAGATGTTGTCGTCCGTCGGGTCCTCACCCAGCACGTAGGGCGGCGTCTCCAGGTACTTCAGGGCCTCTTCCATGTCGTAACAGAAGAGCGTCTGCATGCCGGCGTCGAGGCCGTGGCCCAGGTACGGGACCCACAGGTTCTCGGAGACCTGCGGTGGCAGGAGCGAGCGGCACTTCTCGAGGACGGGCTTCATGTCCCCGAGCTTCTCGACCTTGTGGCCGAGGATTCCGTAGATGACGGGCAGGTAGTAGCCCGTGTTGGGGAGCTTGACTTCCTTGTCCTCCCCGTACTTCGCAATCGCGTCGTTCACCTTCTTCTCCACGCGCTGGAAGATCGCGTGGGCGCCGCGAATGACACCGGAAAGAATGATCTTCGACATTCGTATGCCTCCCTCTGGGCTTAGACTTTGAGCTCGCGGCGGGCTTCCATGTCGAAGAGCTTGCGCTCTTTCTTTTCCTGGATGCCGAGCGCTTCGCGCTTCGCGTTGATGTGGTCGACCATGAGCTTCGCCATCTTGTAGGGATCCGCCTCCACGGCCCACTTCCCGCCGAGGTCCTGCTCGATCCCGTTGAAGAGGTAGTCGGCGAACTTCGTGCCGGGCACGTGGGGCAAGTGCACGCCGAAGACGGTGAAGACCCCGCTCGCGACGAAGTAGTGGCCGATGGCGATCGCCTTCTCGCTCATCCATTCGGGCGCGGCGCCGGCGACCGGCAGGTCGGAGATGTCGTCGCCGAGGCCCCCGGTCTTCACCATCTCGGAGAGCGCAATGAGGACGCGGCTGTTGTCGACGCAGGAGCCGGAGTGGAGGACCGGCGGCATCCCCACCGCCTCGCAGACCTCGGCCAACCCAGGCCCGCAGTACTTCCTCGCCGCCTCGGGCTGCATGAAGCCCTTCTTCGCCAGAGCGAGGGCCGAACACCCGGTCTGAACGACGAGGACGTCGTTCTTGAGCAGTTCCTTCACGAGCTCGACGTGGACCCAGTCGTGCTTGACCCGGGGGTTGTTGCAGCCGACGACGCCGGCGACGCCCCGGATCCGCCCATTGATGATGTTCTCGTTGAGGGGCGTGTAGCTCGAGCGGAAGGAGCCGCCGAGCATGTAGTTGATCGTCTCGTGGGAGAAGCCGCCGATCATCGGGGTCTTGAAGTTGGGGATCTCCACCTTGGCCGTACGGTTCCGGAAGTTGTCGATCGCCAGCGTGAGGAGCTCGATGCCGACGGCCCGGGCGTCGCGCTCGCCGTGGAACTCGATGTGCTGGGCACCCTCTATCTTGCAGCGGTAGTTGGTCGTCACGAACTTCGTGTGGTAGCAGCCGGCCATCTTCACGAGGCCCTGCTGGATGCACTGGATGTCCACCAGCATGGCGTCGACGGCCCCGGTTGCGATCACGGGATCCGACTGCAGGAAGTTCCCAGCGTGGGGGATGCCCCTCCGGATGAGCTGCTCGTTCCCGGAACAGCACATACCGGCGAGGCAGATGCCGGCGGCGCCGACACTCTTTGCCCGCTCGACGAGGGCAGGGTCGTCCGCGAGCTGAGCCATCATGTCGAGCAACTGGGGCTCGTGGCCGTGGACGATCACGTTCACGTGGTCTTTCTTCAGGACCCCCAGATCGACCTCGGCCCGGACGGGCGTAGGCGTACCGAAGAGAATGTCGGACAGCTCCGTCGAGATCATGGAACCGCCCCACCCGTCGGCGAGTGCGCAACGGGCCGCGCCGAGGATCAGATTTCGGTACTCCTGGTCGACGCCCATGTGGGTGCGGTGCATCATCTCGACGACTTCTCTATCCACCCCCCGAGGCAGAAGCCCGAGCTCCTTCCACTTCTCGAACCGCTTCCTGGGTGCCCGCTCCAGCGGCTTCAGGTGCCCGTTCTGTTGCCCGAAGTGGGCCGCACACGCCTCGCCGAGATCGACGGCGATCTCCTGCTCGGTGGGACCGTCGGTCTGGATGCCCATGTCCTTCGCGAAGGCGATGAGCTTGACGGTGTCCTTGAGCTGGTAGTCGGGGTTCTCGCCCTTGGCGACGGAGAGGAAGAGCTCGCTCATTTCCCGGCCGTGGTCACTGTGTGCCGAGGTGCCGGCTGCGACGGCACGGGCGAAGCCGCGGGCCTGGAAGGTGTCGATCGTGGCGCCGCAGACGCCGACCTTCTCATAGGGCGCCTTGCTCGAGAGCCGGCAGGGGCCCATGTAGCAGTGCTTGCAGCAAGCGTTTTGCGCCCCCGTCGGACACGCCGCCAGGTTGTCGGCCCGGTCGAATACCGTCTCCAGGCTCTCCGCCCGGACCTTTTCCAGCATCTGGGCGGTTGACTCGCACACCGTCACCTCTGGGATTTCCCGAAGTTTCGCCATGAGCTCAAACTCCTCACTGGGGTTGCGGAAGGGAAGAGGGAGAGAGGCCGCGCCTCGCGCGACGTCAGAGGCGTTCCAGCCTTTGCGCCAGAGCGCGGGACAAGCTCCAAAGCGCTCGGGCTGCCGGCGACCCCGGCTCGGTGGTTACGGGAGTTCCTTTTTCGGTGCAGGAGAGCACCGTTGGGTCGAAGGGGATCTCTGCTTCGACGGGTACTCCCCGCCCGCCGCACTCCTCGAGGATCGCCCTTCTGGCGTCCTCGGAGGTGTCGGAACGGTTGAGCGCCACCGAGCAGGCGAGGCGGAACCGTTCGGCAAGGTCCAGAATGCGACGCAGGTCGTGCAGCCCGGCCGCACTCGGCTCGGCCACGGCGAGGACGGCGTCCATACCCGCCATCGACGCGAGAACGGGGCAGGCGACACCGGGCGGCCCGTCGCAGAGGAGGAGTTCGGCGCGCTCGCCGGCCGCCACTTTTTCGGCCTCTTCCTTGAGGACGGCGACGAGCTTCCCGGAGTTCCCTTCGCCGGAGAGGAGCCTCGCGTGCAGCAACGGTCCGTATGTTGTCCGGCCCAGGTACCAGTCGGCGACGTGCCGCTCCTTGAGCTCGATTGCGCCGACGGGGCAGGCGCCGGCGCAGGCGCCGCACCCCTCGCAGGAGACGCGGGAGACCCGCCCGGCGGCGATGGCGCCGAAGCGGCACACGTCCGTGCAGCGTCCGCAGCCGTCGCAGAGTCCGGCGTCGACCCACGGGAGCACGCCTCCCCAAAACGGGTGCAGCTCGTTTTCCATGGGGCGAAGGACGAGGTGGAGGTTCGCCGCGTCGACGTCGGCGTCCACGTAGACCGCCCGGTGTGCCCAGTAGGTGGCGAGGGCGGCAGAGACCGTCGTCTTCCCGGTGCCGCCTTTGCCACTGAGGACGACGAGCTTCTTCACGCGGCTCTCCTGGCGCTGGTCCACTCCCTGCAGCTCACCCAGAGCTTCCGCAGCACGGGACCGTAGAACGGCTCCGCGACGGGCAGAGGGACCCCACGGGCGCCGGCCTCGGCGAGAGCCTTGTCGAGCGGGATCTCCAGCGCGATGGGAAGTCCGCGCGAGCGGCAGAAAGAGCGGAGCGCCGCCATGGACCCGTGCGCTCGGTTCACGACGACGGCGCTCGGTACCTCCAGCAGCGTCAGCACGCGCCAGGCGAGCTCGAGATCGTGAAGGCCGAAGGGCGTGAGCTCCGTGACGACGAGGGCGAGGTCCGCGCCCTTGGCGGCGGCTACGAGCGAGCACGAGCTCCCTGGAGGGCCGTCGAGGACCCGGTCTCTCCGCCGGGAGTCCCGGCCCCGGAGCGCCTGGATGATCGGCGTGCCTCGCGGTTCGCCGAGGTTCAGGACTCCCCAGCGGAGATCTATTCCCGACGTCCGGGCGGAGCGCACGAGCCCAATGGGGCGGCAGGCTTCGGTGAGGGCGCCCTCGGGGCAACTCCTCAGGCATGCGCCGCAGGCGTGGCAGTGCTCGGCGAAGACCTCGAGGTGGCTCCCGAAGAGGCCTACCGCGCCGAACCGGCAGGCTCGGGTGCAGGCTCCGCATCCCGAACATCGCTCCCGGTTCCAGACCGGAACGGGCACAGCGACCGGGTCTTCGGCGATCTCTCCGAGCCCGAAGTAGAGGTGGGCGTTGGGTGCCTCCACGTCGCAGTCGACGAGCTCGACGGGCTCGGCGGCCTCGGGAGCAGCGCTCGCCACGGCGACCGCCAGGCCCACCGCCAAGGTCGTCTTCCCGGTGCCCCCTTTGCCGCTGACGACGCAGAGTTCCACGGATCAGCCGTGACTGTGCGCGCCGCAGACGTCGGAGTCGCCGATGGGGCGGACGATCCCCGAGAGGTACGCCTCCACCACCTCTCGGACGTGCTCACCCGGTCCCACGAGCACCTGGATGCCGGCCTCCTGGAAGCCCAGGAGGGGACGCATGCCGATCCCGCCGACGACCACCGAGCGCGCGCCTTCCTCGTGGAGGATCCGCACCGGGACGAGGCAGCCGCCCTCGCTGTGCTCCACGTTGGGGACGACCCGGCTCCCGACGACCTCTCCCTCTCGGATGGAAACGAGCGTAAAGGCGTCGCACCGGCCGAAGTGGCCGGAGCGGTGGGCGTCGAGGCCGCCGGGGGCCATGGAGGGGACGGCTATCACGGTTTCGTTCATCGTCTTCTCCCTTCAAGCGGTCCTCACGAGAGGACCGTAGGTTTACGGCGTGCCGACGGCCGAGGCGGCAGTCGCGCGCTCGAGCCGGCCCTCCCGCCATTCGGTCAAGGTCGACTCTGCCGTCCCGGTCGCGCCGTGGTAGACCGCTATGCCGGCGGCCTCCAGCCCTTTGTACGCCTTGGGTCCGGTAACGCCCGTCAGGAGGACGTCGACTCTGCGCTCCGCGAGAGCTTGAGCAGCCTGAATGCCCGCGCCCTGAAGCGCGTTTCGCGCTCGGGCGTTCTCGAAGGCCTCCCGGCCGCCCGTCGCCTCGTCGTGGACGAGGAGCCAAAACGCGCGGCCGAAGCGCTGGTCAACCGGACTGCTCGGCCACTCGCCCTGTGCGCTGATGGCGATCCTCATGGGCGTTCTCGTTCAGTAGGGAGCGGGGTTCCCTCTTGGCTGCAGCACTCTCGGCCGCCCTCCGGACAGGCCGGGCTCTTCGGGACGGACAGCTCTCCGCGGGCCCACTGCCGAAGCACTTCCTCTGCGGGACCCCGCTGCCCCCAGACCACGCGGAGCCCTTCGGCCTCCAGGGCCACCAGAAACCGGGGGTGAATCCCTCCGCAGACGACCCACTCCACGCCGAGGGTCCGGAGCCAGGCACCGATCCCTTCAGGGCTCGGCTCGCTCCAGCGGCAGGTTTGGATCGTGACGAGCTTCGCGGTTCCCCGCTCGATGGACGCGACGAGGAATTCCCAGGCCACTCCGAAGCGGGGTAGTACCCGGCCGGCGTAGATGGGAATGCCGACGTTCAGCGGGCGGGAGGCAGAGGGCTTTCGATGCATGCGCCAGAGCTTTACAAGAGCCGTGCCGAAGGGTAGGCGGGGAAGCATGGGCGCTGGAAAGCCTGCGAGGGCTGGCGTCTACGTCCTTGCGAGCTTTTGTCTCCCCGCCACCGAGCGTTGCACTTGCAACGGCCACGATTCAGGGAAGGACGGCAGGGTGGCGCCGTTCTCGGCTGTCAGTAGGTCCGGTCCAGCCGGTGCTCTTTTCCCGACGCGGACGGTTGCGGCCGGCGCAACGCGCGCGCGTGCAACGGGGTGACGATTCCTTCTGGAAATCCAGCGGCCGAGGGGATGGATGGGTGCCCGAACGCTCGTGCGCGTGACGCTAAGAGCGGCGAAGCGCCTCGGCAGGAGTCTTGCTATAGAGTCTTCCGAGGGGAGCTGGGGAGGAAAGGCTAAGGCCGTTCAATGAGCCGGATGATCTCCTCCTTCTTCACCTCGTCCACCAGGAAACGGCAGCCGTCGAAGCAGCGGTCCCTGGTCTCGGCCGAGACGATGGCCACGAGGACGGTGTCCTCCGCGGCCACCGTCCCGAGGCGGTGCACGAGCAGCACCTGGTTCAGTCCGTACCGTTCCTTTGCCGCTTCCGCCAGCCGGGCGAGGCGGGGTTCCACGTCGGACGCGAGGGGCTGCAGCTCGACGGAGCGAAAGTCCGGCACGTGTTTCCCGGGCCGTTTCACCCGGCCGTGGTGGAGCACGACCGTCCCGCTTCGCTCGTCTTCCCGGTCCAGGAAGGCCCGGTACAGTTCCAGGACGTCCGGAGCGTTCTTTAGCGCGCGTGCAGTAATCATTGCGTCTCCTGGAGCCGGACTCGGAGGGGTTTCCAATGCCCCACATAGTGAAGGTCCTCGCCGAACACTCGTACGCCGGAGCCGACGAACCCGTCCGGGACGTGCGGATCGGGCTCGGCTATACGGCCGTTCAAGTCGAGTCGGGGGCGGTGGGGCTCGCCTACACCTTCCGCGACGACCTCCCGGGGGGGTGCACCGCCTTCCGGGGCGCGAGGCCCTTGGCCGGGAGAAAGGCCGCCGACATCCTTCCCTATCTGGACTCGACCGACAAGCTCGAAGCTTCGGTGGGCCTCGCGACGGTGAACGCGCTCGTGAGTCGGGATGTCGTGCACGCCTTCAAAGGAGACGTGCTCGACGCCCTGGACCTGCGCTCTTCGGACCTCGTCGGGATGGTCGGGTTCTTCGATCCCCTGGTCAAGCCGTTACGGGACCGCGTCCGCGAACTGCGCATCTTTGAGCTCGCGCCGAGGGCCGAAGGGCTCTTCGGGAGCGAGGTGGCAGGGGAGTGGCTACCCCGCTGCGACGTCGCGTTGATCACCTCTACGACGCTGCTCAATGCAACGCTGGATGATCTCCTGGCGGCGTGCCGGGGGTGCCGCCAGGTCGCCTTGCTGGGCCCTTCCACGCCCCTCGTTCCGGGAGCGTTCACCGGGACGCCGGTCACCCACCTCTCGGGGGTGCTCGTAGCCGATCCGGAGGGCGTACTCCGGGCGGTCAGTGAGGGCGGGGGTATGCCGTCTTTCCGGGGGCTCGTGCGCAAGGTCGTCGTTCCCGTCCGCTCGACACGGTGAACGGGCGTCCCCCGCGCAGGAGTACTTCGGGACGGACGTCAGAGAACTCGTTGCGTGGGCTTCACGGGAGAGCTCTTGGCTGTCACCATCTCGCGTGCCTCGCCATCTAAGGCGCCGACGCCTCCAAGCGCCGGGTTGTGAAGAGAAGGGAAGTCATGGATTCAAGTGAGCACAACGGAGTAGAAGACGACGGCAGAGCCGGGATCCGGCTGCTGTACGACCTCAGCAAGGAGGAGCTCATCCAGATGCTCCTCGACGACGCCAAGAACTGGCCCGCCCACGACGGGCTCTGGTTCCAGGCGGTGGAGCGGGCCCACGGGATGGACGCCGCCATAGAGGCGGACCGGGCGGCCTGGGAGCGGTTCACGGTCGTCGAGGCCCAGCGGATCATGGAGCGGCCCGGCCTCCAGCCGGGCGGGGGCACCCCCGCGCTCCTCGAGTGCCTGAAGCGGCGTTTCTACGCACGCTTGAACCTGCAGGACACCGTGGAGGTGACCGAGTCCCGAGCGTCTTCCGGATGCGGGACTGCCGGGTCCAGTCGGCCCGGAAGCGAGAGGGCCTCCCGGACTTCCCGTGCAAGCGGGTCGGGCTCGTCGAGTACGCGGAGTTTGCCCGGGCTGTCGATCCTCGGATCCAGACCCGCTGTAGCGCGTTCCCCGGACGAGCATCCGGAGGAGTTCTGGTGCGCCTGGGAGTTCACCGTTCCGGAGGCGCAGGTGCGAGCCGCAGTGCCGAGGAGGTGAATACCGATGCAGTGCAGCCGTTGTGACAGGGAGATGGCTCCGGAAGACGCGGTGGACCGCGGCGGACAGCTCGTCTGCGAGGACTGCCTGATGGACCTCCTGAGCCCGGCCAAAGCGTGCGACCCCTGGGCGGTCAAGATGGCGAAGGGCTCCATGGGCACGACCGCCGACGCCGTTGCGGCCCTCCAGGGGGTGGAGAAGAGGCTCTACGAGCTCGTCTGCCAGCGAGGGGCGGTCCTCAAGGTCGAGTTGCCCGCCCTCCTGGAGGTCACCCCCGATCAGGTGGATCGCGCGCTCGCGGTCCTTCGGCACATGGAGCTCCTCCGCGGCCAGAAGGCCGAGGACGGTCGCGTGCTCTGCGTGCGATTTTGAGCCGCTCACGGTAAATCCCGAAAGCGTCCCCGTCGCCGAAGGCCGCGCGTGGCCGACGGACAGCCCCACTGACCACCCGAGAAGGAGAGACGCCGCATGAAGGTCGCCGTCGTGTACCACAGCGAGACCGGACACACGAAGAAGGTGGCGGAGCTCATCCGGGACGGCGACCAGGCCCAGCAGGAGCGCGCACGGATCTTCGGCGAGCGTGTCGCGCAGAAGGCGTTGGAGCTCTTCGGGGGGAAATAGGGGCGCGGTCACGCGTCCGGAGGAGGTGACATGGGCAGAGCTCTTCTCGGGGCGGTGATCGGAGCCGCCGCCGGGTTCGTCCTGAATCGAATGTCGAGAGGCACGGTCAGTGCCTGATCCCTCTGGTGCAACCCGTACGTCGCCGTTGCCATCGGCGCCGTACTCGGGGTTGCGCTGGCTCTCGGGTGAGAGTCCAAGGCTTGGCTGGTTTCGCCTAGCGTGCGTCCCGACGAGGGGAGAGAAAGACAGGTTTCATGGGCGGACACCCGTACAAGGGAAAGGCGGAGCGCCTGCATGCTCCGGAGCGGCTGGCACGACTGGAGGTGGACCGAGTCGTCTCCCTCGCACGCGAGGGGCTCACGCTGGGTTCCGTGCTCGACATCGGCACAGGCACCGGCATCTTCGCAGAAGCCTTTTCGCTCCTCGGGCTGAAGGTGAGCGGCATAGACAGCAACGCGGGCTTGCTCGAGGTCGCGCGGGCGAGGCTCCCCGGACTGGAGTTCGTCGAAGGGGTCTACGTGCGCCCGGACCGGTGAGCGTCGCTCAAAGGGGCCGTGCGGGCCTTCCCCTGAGCCAGAGCAAGATCGCCTCCAGCGCGCTCCCTCCGAGGGCTCGGGCCTTGTCGGAGATGGTGAAACAGAGTCGCGGCTCGCCTCTGGGATCTACGTCCCCCGCCTTGAGACCTGCAGTAACCCGCAAACCTGGGCGAAGCAGGCCCCGCACGACACCGCCGATTTGCGTCGTGATCGCCTGTCCCTCTACGCGGGCCACGCACGCTCCGGCCCGGACCGGCTGACCGATCTCGGCGAGAGCCTCGAAGACCCCACCGCGGGGAGTTCGGAGAACCCTTTCCAGGCTGTAACCGAGGGTAGACTCAGGCCGGCCGGTGTTCGGCTGCGCACTCCCTTGGAAGTGGAGCCGGCCGAGGTCGTGGCCGCGGTTGGTCTCGACCACCACGTCTACGTCCTCGCCCGCCGTGAACCCTGGCCCGAAACCGATGACCAGCCCGGCCATGCCGCGTCGGGTCCCCAGGTTCCGCTTGGCGATCGTCGCGTCGATCAGCACTTGAGGGCGCCAGGCCAGGGCGCACAGCAGCTCAGGGGCCGGCAGCACCGGGACCTCCCCCCTGCGGATGACAGCATCGAACTCCTCGGGCCCGTCCACCCTCCGCGCGGTGACCCCCTCTACCGTGCAACAGCCGTCCCATACCGCCTCGCAGAAGCTGACCGCCCGGCGAACGGCAATCGGTTCGGGCAGTTCGCACAGGGCGACGGCGAGACCGACCCGATGCAGCCGGTGCGCGATGCCGGTCGCCTGCTCGCCGGCACCGCGTACCAGCACCCGAATATCGGAGAGGCTCGGTCTCGTTGCCATCGCGTTCATCCTCGCTCGGCTCATGAGGCCCCTGGATCAGGACTGGGCTGAGCTCTCACCTGAACCGTAGCAAGAGGCGTTCCGCTCAGACGACACCGGAGCGCACCGGCGGTCGCACCCTGCAGGTTGGGGCCTCGCCTCCCTCCGAGGGTCTCTGACACGCGCGCGTTGCGCTGCAACGGTGCAGTGGTCGATGCAACACCTCGGACCCAGGACTCTGCTTCGTGATTTCCCTGAACCCAGGATCGAGGTGCCCGCATCCAACGGCAAAACCGCACAGACTGCGGGGAATGGTCATGGGAGGAAGCCATGGGGAGCCTGCTCGCAAAGATCAACCAGAAGCTTACGTGGGCCATCCCGATCGCGATGGTCCTCGGTTTCGCGTTCGGGTTCTCCTTCGACGCCTCGCCGCTGAAGGCCGGCATCGTTCCCCTGACGCTGCTCATGGTTTACCCGATGATGGTGAACTTGAACGTGCGGAAGGTGCTCGAGGGGGGCGACGGCAAGGCGCAGGTGGTCGCCCAGGTGATCAACTTTGCCGTGGTGCCTTTCTTCGCGCTCGGGCTCGGAAGGCTCTTCTTCCCCGACCGCCCGTACCTGGTCCTCGGCCTCCTGCTCGCGGCACTGGTGCCGACGAGCGGCATGACGATCTCCTGGACCGGGCTCGCGAAGGGCAACGTCGAGGCCGCCGTCAAGATGACGGTCGTCGGCCTGACGCTCGGCTCCCTCGCGACGCCGCTTTACTTGCAGTTCCTGCTCGGCGAGAGCATCGGCTTCGATTTCGCCCGGGTGGCCCAGCAGATCGGCCTCGTGGTGTTTCTGCCCATGGCGGCCGGCTACCTGACGCGGCGGTTTCTGGTGGGGCGCTGGGGCGAGGAGGTCTTTCGCAGCTACTGGTCGCCCCGGTTTCCTCCGTACTCGACGCTCGGAGTGCTGGGGATCGTGTTCGCGGCCGTCGCGCTGAAGGCCAAGGCCGGGGCCGCCTCGCCCCAGCTCGTCGTCGGCATCCTGATCCCGCTTCTGATCCTGTACCTCGTGAACTACGCCTTGAGCACGGCCGTCGGCCGTACGCTGCTGCCCCGGGGGGACGCGATCGCGCTCGTGTACGGCACCGTGATGCGCAACCTCTCGATCGCGCTCGCGATCGCCGTGAACGCCTTCGGACCGCAGGGTTCCGAGGCGGCCCTCGTGCTTTCGATCGGCTACATCGTCCAGGTCCAATCCGCCGCCTGGTACGTCCGGTTCACGGACCGCGTCTTCGGCCCGCCCGCGGGAGCCGTCGTTTCCCCCCACGCTCGACGGGCCCCTGCCGGCGCGCCAACGCAGTAGTCGCTGACCCTCATCAATCAAAGAGGAGCCATCATGCACCCAGTCTCCCCGAATCGAGTGAGCCTCGCCCTCGCGGCCGCACTGGTGGCCGTCCCGCTGGCTTCGGCGGCGGCCAACCCCCACGACCAGATCCAGGGGACCTTCCCCGACGGCCCGTCGGTCACCGCCAAGTGCCTGGAGTGCCATCCGCAGGCGGCCTCCCAGGTCATGTCGACCACCCACTGGACCTGGTCCTCGCCGCAAGAACTCGGCGGAAAGACCGTCGATCTCGGGAAGAGAACGCGATCAACAACTACTGCATCTCCGTGAGCTCCAACTGGCCGCGGTGCACGAGCTGCCACGCGGGCTACGGCTGGAAGGACGCGAGCTTCGGCTTCACGGACAAGAGCCGGGTCGACTGCCTCTCGTGGGAGACAAGATCAACCCGGCGAAACCCGACCTGCCGGGCACGTCCCCGGGGAGGCTCTAGCGGCGGGGCGGTGTAGCCGAGCACTGCGACTCGGTCTGCAGCGCTCCCGGGCGGCCAAGATGGCGGTCCCGCGGCGCCGGCAGCCGTTCATGACGACGAACGGGCGAGGGGCGCGGAATCATCGGTCCAAGCTCCGTAAGGTCCGGCACGGGCTGTGCGTCTTCGGCTGTTGCCATGGCCGGAATCTGGTGCAGTTCATCTGAGCGAATGTTTGCTCTGCGCAGAGGGAGGTACCCCCCTCTGGCTTGCCTTCCCTGCATCGCCCGCACCCGCCGGTACCGGACCTGCAGCGGTGTTGGCTAGGCCGTGCCCCTGCCGCACGAGCCCATTCCTGCTTGCCCTGCCATGCTCCGGGCGAGGTGCCGACGAGGGTCGTCTCTCGCGGGCGGAGGGGGATCGTCGGCGGCTGAGCTCGGGTGTACTGGAGATTCCAACCGGCAGGCTCTCCACGGTGGGAACGGGAGACTCTCTCATGCTCAAAGGCGGCGTCCAAGTACTGGTCGAAGGCGACAGAGACGGCAACAACATGGCCTTCCGCCTTCGGTTGCCCTCCGGAAGACAGATCTACGGGTTCGGCACGGAGAACATCTACGGGACGGATTGGGATCTGGGACCGACCTGGAACTATCTGGTCGAGGGGGGAGAGCGGTTCCTGGTAGACACCGGGCGCTTCGGTGCAGGGGGACACCTCTTGGACCTGCTGCGGAGTGCCTCGGGTTTGGCGCCCCGCGACGTAGGCGCCGTCGTGCTGACCCACGGCCACGAGGACCACGACGGGGGACTGTATGAGGTGGTCCAGGCGAGCGGCGCGAAGGTGTTCGCCCATCCGCTCTACGCCCATCTCGTCCGCCGCCACCCCGGTCGGGCCCCCGCGGGGACCCCCGACCACTTCCCCGCCTCCTGCTGGCACTGCCCCATGCCTGCCTCGTTCTCGAAGAGGCACTGCGAGGGGTACCACCGGGAGCGGGAAACGCTCTGCTTCGAGCCCCTGCCCGATGGCGGAGACGTCTTCGGAGGCGAGGTGACCGTCCACGCACTGCCAGGGCATAGTCCCGATGCCGTCGTTCTCCTCGTCGGAACCGAGGCGATTCTCGTGGGAGACACGCTCCTGCCCGGCATTACGCCGCATCCCAGCCAGGAGCTCACATACTCGCTCACCGGTTCGATTCTCCCCTCGCGCTCGGGTCAGACCCAACAGATCTACGGATTGCGGGCCTACATTCGTTCCCTCAAGAAGCTCGTGGCGCTCGCCGGGCAGTATCCCGAGATCCTCGTCCTTCCGGGCCACCGCCTCTACTGGCACGGCGAGTGGAACGTCCTCGCCCTTTCGGATCGAGCAAACCAAACCCTGGAGCATCACGTCCAGCGGTGCGCTGTCATCCTGAGCTGCTTGAGCGACGGGCCGAAGGCCGCCGAGGAGATCGCGGGGGAGTGCTTCGAAGCCCCCGTTTGCTCAGGGGTGTCGGGATCCATTTGGCGCGAAATGAAGTCGTAAGTCACTGCGAGCTGCTGGAAGTCGCGGGAGACGTGCGCAAGGTCCCCGGCGGTTACGTCGCCACCGGGAGCACCCTGTTCGAGGAGTTGATCCGATCCGTTTGAACTTTTCCGGCAGGGTCTACGCATGCGAACCTGAAAGGGCAGGCGTGGCGGGGGCTTACGAGAAGTCGCCGGGTCGGCGGATGAGCTTCCGAAACGCACAGAATCCGCGGCGGGGCGCCCCCTGCCTCCTGCACCACGTGACCGCCCGCCTGATCGAAAGAGGGAAGACCCTTCGGGACGACTCGATCGGGAAACGCTCGTGGAGAGACTCGGTGAGCTGGTGACTGCATGCGGCGTGCGCCTCTAGGCTTGTCTTGATGCGCCTTCTCATCACCGCGCACACCGTCCGGTACAATCTCCGCCGCGCCGGAGACTCGAGCACGAGGTAGATCTGATTCGACAGGAGGCTGGCATAAGGCAGGAAAGGCAGGAGCGTCCCTCTGCTCACCCCCCTCGGAGCGCAGGCCCCGAAGCGGGACGATCGTGCACGGGCCGCAGCAGGCGTGCAGGAGCACTTTCAAGGAATTTCGCCCTCCGTGCCCGCCCGGGTGAGCTTCGGGGGGGTCCAGGCCTGCTGCCGCCCCGTCTGCCTCCGCGGGTCCCTTGTCTTTCCGCCAAAGAGGACTAAAACAAGGCACCCGTGGGGAGGTTCTCCCGCCCATCACGGGCCGGGCCTGGCTCCACACTTCAGCAGAGAGAACGGGTCGACATGGCAACTGGCACTGTGAAGTGGTTCAACGATCAGAAGGGATTCGGGTTTATTACGCAGGACGCAGGCGGACCCGACGTGTTCGTCCACTTCAGCGCCATCACGGGATCAGGCTTCAAGAGCCTGAGCGAGGGGCAGAAGGTCGAGTACGAGGTCACTCAAGGCCCGAAGGGTCCGCAGGCCAGCAACGTCCGTCCTGCATGAAGCAGATGACCATGGCACCGGTCGGGATGAACTGAACCGCGCCGGAGTTTTCGGAACGGGGGCCCGGCCTGTGCGGGCCCCTCCGGCTCGACCGTACTTGAACAGGCACCGGTTTCGTGCCGTCCTGCATAGTATCTTCCAAAGCTCGCTTCAGCCTTCTCGAAAGGCGGGCGGACCGAGAAGCCAAGAACACGTGACGGCGGGACCCTCACCGTGTCCCGTGCCGGATGTTTCAACAGAAGGGGCGCCTTTCCCATCGGAGCGAGCCCCGACGAGATCAGGCGCCGCTCGTGGGAAACTGCCTGGCGCTCCCCCTGGCGAACTCCAGCATCGCACGCAAGGCGGCAGTCTCTCGCTTCTGCCGGTGGCGCAGCAGGAAGAAGGTCCGTCGTGCCGGTAGGCTCTCCACCTCGAGCCTCACCAGTCTTCCCGTCTCCAACTCGCTGCGGATGGTCAGACCCGAGAAGTAGGAGACGCCGAGACCCGCCATGACGGCCTGCTTGATCGCTTCCACCGAGCCGAGCTGAGCCGGCCGGGGCAGCGGAAACCCTCTCTCCCGGCAGTGCTCCTCGACCGCGCGCCGCGTTGCGGACCCCGGTTCACGGACGAGCAGCTTGAAGGAAGCGAGCTCCTCGACTCGAAGGGCCGTCCTCTCGGTCAAGGGATGGCCGGGAGCGCAGGCGAAGAAGATCTCGTCTTCCAGGAACCGCTCTGCGTCCAGCTCGGCTGAGATGGGCGAAGCCCCGACGAAGGCGACGTCGAAGTCGTCCCGGAGCAGGCGCTCCTGGATCTGCGCGCTGTTCTCGATCTCGAGCGCGACCTCGATCCGAGGGTGACGGCTGGAGAACGCCGCGATCAGAGAGGGCAGGAAGTACGTCCCGATCGAAGTGCTCGCCCCGACGCGGATGCTCCCGGCCCCGTCCTCGCGGTACGACGCGAACTCGCGCTCGAGCTCACCCAGGAGCGCCTCGAGCCGGATTGCTTGCTCGAGGAGCGAGCGCCCGGCCTCGGTGAGGTAGAGCCTCTTCCCGAACTGCTCGAGGAGCGGGACCCCGAGCACGTCGGTAAGGGCCCGCATTTGCGCCGACACCGCCGATTGGGTCAGGTGGAGCTCCTCGGCGGCCCGGGTGAAGCTCCGCCGGGTGGCCACGGCCCGAAAGACGCGGAGTTGGTGGAGAGTGAGGCGACGCAAGTCCATGGATCAGAAGATACGTCACTGGTTTTCATGAAAACAATTGATTTCATTTGTTCATCGCCGTGCACTACCGTTGCCCCATGGAGCACTTCCTGACCATCGTGGGGATCGGGGTGATCGGTGGAGCCCTCTCGGGTCTCCTCGGCATCGGCGGGGGCATCGTCACGGCACCGCTCCTCCTCTACCTTCCTCCGGCCCTCGGGCAGGCCCCGCTCTCGATGCACGCCGTGAGCGGCCTAACGATGACCCAGGCGTTCTTCGCCGGCTTGCTCGGGACCGCGGCGCACGGCCGCGACGGTACGGTGGACCGAAAGCTCGTCGCGGTGATGGCCGCGGCCGTGTTCGTTGCGTCGCTGGCGGGAGCTGCGGGATCGAAGCAGCTCGACCACGAGGTTCTGCTGGGCATCTTCGCGGTGGTGGCGTTGGCGGCGGCGCTGTTGCTCCTGTCTCCTCGGCTCCCGGGGGATGGGGCCGGCTACCGGATCGGCTCCTTCTCGGTGCCCCGCGCGGCCGGGATCGCCTCGGCGGTCGGTCTGCTCGGTGGGCTCGTCGGGCAAGGCGGGTCGTTTCTCCTCATCCCAGCCGTCGTCGCGGGCCTCCGCGTGCCCATGCGCGTGGCCATGAGCAGCAATCTCCCCATCGTCGTCTTCGCGTCGGCGGCCGGCTTTCTGGGAAAGGTGCTGACGGGCCAGGTGCCGACGGTCTTGGCCATCGCGCTTATCGCCGGGACGGCTCCCGCGTCGTTCCTGGCCTGCCGACTGAGCCGTCGGGCGCCCGCAGGCGCGCTGCGCGTCGGGCTCGGGTGCCTCATCCTCTTAGTCTGTGCTCGCATGCTTTGGGACCTGTCGCGCTAGGCAGCCCGAGCTCAACCCAAAGGAGTACGTCATGAACCTCTTGAAGAGCCCAAAGACCCTCATGGGCGCCTCCCGCACCTGCGGGTGAGGGGCAAAGATTGATCCGACGGTCCTGTCGGATGCGCTGAAGGGTCTGCCGAAGCCTACGGATCCGAACCTCCTCGTCGGGTTCGAGACCTCTGACGACGCCGCGGTGTACCGCGTCAGCCCGGAGATCGCCCTGATCACGACCGTGGACTACATCACCCCGGTCGTAGACGATCCCATCTGGTACGGCCGGATCGCGGCGGCGAATTCCCTGTCGGACGTGTGGGCGATGGGAGGGCGGCCGGTCACGGCGCTCAACCTCGTGAACTACCCCTCGAAGGATCTGGACCTGGGACTCCTCCACGAGATCCTCCGCGGCGGGGCCGAGAAGATCGCCGAGGCCGGCGCGAGCCTGGCGGGCGGCCACTCGGTGGAAGATCCGGAACCCAAGTACGGGCTCGCCGTGACCGGCCTCGTCCACCCGGACCGGGTGCTCACGAACCGGGGCGCCCGGCCCGGGGATGCTATCGTGCTGACGAAGCCCCTCGGGACGGGGGTCCTCTTCAACGCCAACCGCGCCGGGAAGCTGCCCGGTTCGGTCCTCGAGGAGGTCCTTCCGGTCGTCGCGGCTCTCAACAAGTCGGCCCTGGAAACCGCGCTGCGCTACGAGGTGCACGGGCTGACCGACGTCACCGGGTTCGGCTTCGCCGGCCACGCCATGGAGATGGCCGTCCACTCCGCGGTGAAACTCCGGATCTCCTTCGCGAGTCTTCCCGTGTATCCGGCCGCCGAGGAGATGTACGCTGCGGGCGTGAGCACCGGCTCGAACGCCGGCAACCGAAGGCTCTGCGGCGAGAGGCTCCAGGTCGTCGCCTCGCTGCGAAAGACACAGGAAGAGCTCCTCGTCGACCCGCAGACCTCCGGAGGCCTCCTGATCTCCCTGCCGGAGGGCCAGGCGAAGGAACTCGTCAGGGAGTTGAAGCAAGCCGGAGTGCCGTGGGCGTCGGCGATCGGTTACGCTGAGGCGGGAGAGCCGGGCATCGTGGTGGAGAGCTGAAGCAAGCGCCGGCACATCGCAGAGTCGGGTGAAGATGACGAGACCGGCCCTGGATTCCGAGCAGGTGCCCCTACTGGCCCACCCGATCAGGGAGCGGTCGGTCTTTCGACCCGAGAACCTCCTCGTGCGGGCCGCGCCGATGAAGGGCGCCGGTGAGGGCGCCCTTCCGGCCTGCTGTCTGCTGGACTTCGACGCGGAAAGCGAACCCGACGTCGAGGTGTCGGCACCCGTCCCACCGTGCTCCGCGGGCACTCCAAACCCGAGGAAGCCTGCACCGGCAAGCTCTCGGATCGGACCC
>JACRCS010000059.1 GCA_016218905.1 Deltaproteobacteria bacterium | reverse complement strand
TGCGCGTACCGGGTTGCCGTAGGGTGGGCGGTTCTCGCGCAGCGAGGTTCGCCCACGCGTGGGGCAACCCGCCTGCGGCGGAACGCCCCACCCTACGCTCAGGGGCAGATGCGCAAACAATTGTGACGCTCTGTATAGCTCCCCCGGCCCTCTTCCGCCAAAGCCGGCCCGAGGAGCCGGCGGGCATTGCCCGCCACGACGGCTTCCTCGACTTCCGGGGGAAGTCGTAGCTCCCGCACGCAGCGGGCGTACTCGAACACGGGGCGGAGCTCGAGGCACGCGATGGCGTCGCTCCCGAGGAGGACCCGCTCCGGGTACGCCAGGATGAAGGAGCGATACGCCTCCGGGTCCGCCTCGATGAACGGCCTGAGGCTCGCGATGTCCGTCATCACCCGGGGGAACCGTTCCAGCAGCTGAGCCATGCGGCGGCGGCTGAAGCCGAGGTGGGGGATCACCACGGGGAGGTTCGGGTGCGCTTGGAGGCACTCCTCCACGAACGCGGCGTGGAGGCTCAGGTCGGCGTGGTAGACGAGGGGAACGCCCCGGGCAGCCGCCGCCGCGAAGACCGCGCGGTGGGCGTCGAGGTACTCCTCCCGGGCGATGCCCGGCACGCCGCGCAGGGCCGGCATGCGCATCTTCCCCTCGTCCTCCTCCAGGACGAGGACGTTCTTCAGCCCCGCGTGTCCGTCGCCCCACCAGGCGCCGAGGTCCGAGCGGCCGTCCCAGGCGCGGACGTCGAGGAGGGAGAGCACCCGGAGGCGTCGCCGCCGGGCTGCCCAGAGGGGCCGGAACGCGATCCACGCCTCCAGGTCGTCGTGGACCATGCGGGGCACGTCGATGCCGGTCAGGTCCCGGTAGGCTCCCGGGACGAGGTCCACCGCGCGTTCCGGCGGCGCTCCCATGGCGGGAAGGGGGAAGACGACCACCGCCTCGAACCCTCCGGCCTCGAGGCGTTCGAACTCGGCCACGACCTCTCGAAGCGGCCGGCCGAAGAGGCACCAGTGGATGTGGGCGTCGATCAGTCCGGCCAAGGGGCCTCCTCTCCTCTTCGAGAGCGCCTCGCGGGCCCGGGCGCCGCTCGTCCGTTTCGCCCACCCGCAGGCCGTCTCAAGCGCCCGCGTCGAGCGGACGAAACGTGAGCGTGCCCGCCCGGGGCGACATCGCGGCCCGTACGCGTCGAGCCAAGAGGACATCGATCCCATGAGCCCGGACGTCAAACCCACACAGCTCGAACGGCTCCTGGAGGAAGCGCTCGCCGCGGGAGGCGACGCGCCGGTCGTCGAGACCGGCGAGAGCCTAAAGGTGATCGTCTTTCGCCTCGGCACCTGCTTCTGCGCGCTTCCGGGCAGCGAGGTCAAGGAGATCTTGCCGGCCGGCGAGATTTCGCCCGTTCCCGGAGCGCCCGACTTCCTTCCCGGCATTATCAACGTGCGGGGCGACATCGAGTCCGTCCTCGACATCCGCCAGTTCCTGGGCCTTCACCCGGAGCCCATCCGGAGTCCCCTGATCCTTCTCGCGGAGAGCGGCGGGGTGCGGTCCGGAATCCTCGTCGAGGAGGTTCTGGACGTTACCGACGTCCCGGCCTCCAGCATGGCCGAGCCGCTCCCGACCTTGCCCGAGGGCAGACGAACCTTCGTCGCCGGCGAGTTCCCGTACGGTTCGCGGAGCGTCACGTTCTTGAACGGGGGCGCCCTGCTGGCGTCGGGGATGGTGTGATCCCGGAGCAGGGGAGCTCCCTGGGCGAGCGGGCGGCGAGGGGAAGAGACCCCGGCGGGACCCTGGTGCGCGCGGCCGAGAAGGCCCTGGCGTCCCTGGGGCTCGCGCGGGACGAGCCGGCGAGGCTCAAGATCGCGGTACAACAGACGCTCCAGGCCCCGGGCGCCGCCCGCGTGACCGTGGCGCTGCGGGGCGACGTCTCGGGCCTCCTCCTCTTCTCGTTTCCGTGGCCGCAGGCCTTCGGAGTCGCGGGAGCCGTCGCGCAGCAGTCTTTCGGACCCGGCGAAGAGGAGCTCGTCCTGGACGCCCTGGCGGAGCTCGCGAACCTGATCGCCGGCTATGCGGCGACGGAGTTCGAGCGCGAAGGCCTCGAGGTGGAGATCGGACCCCCTGCGGCGGGCGGAGGCGGGGAGATCCGGCATGCCTCCTCGGGGGCGGCCGAGGCCCTCAGGGTCTCCCTCGAGCCGGCGGCCGGCGGATTCGAGCTGGCCCTGTTCCTGAACGGGCAGCGAACCTGACGGATGCTGGAGAAGAGCCGGGCGAGCAGGCCGGGCTCCACGATTCGGCGCGCACGGCGCGCCGGGACACCGGGACGGGCGGCTCGGAGAGCAGGCCGGCCCAGACAGGAGACGTGATGGCGTTGAGAGTTCTGGTGGTCGATGACTCGGCGACGGCCAGGGGCCTGATCTCGAGGGTGCTCCAACAGCAGGGCTGCGAGGTGGTCGGTCTCGCCTCGAGCGGCGCGGAAGCCCTCGAGGCGTACCCGCGAATCAAGCCCGACTTCGTCACCCTGGATCTCGTCATGCCGCAGATGACCGGCCAGGAGACGCTCCGGGCCCTCAAGGCGCAGGACCCGTCGGCGGTTGTCATCGTCATCTCGTCGCTCGGGATGATGAAGACGGTCATGGAGTGCGTGAAGGCTGGCGCCTCCTACTACCTCGTGAAGCCCTTCAAGTCTGAGAAGGTGCGCGCCGTGCTGAAGAAGTGTTTTCCCGATCGGGTCGTGGAAACGGAAGAGGTCGTCTGCTGAGCGGCGCCGGCCCTTTCGAAGCCCTCCGTGCGCCCCGCCGCCCCGCCCTCGAGCCTGCGGTTGCTCGTCTGCCGCCTCGGCGGACTCCGCCTTGCCGTGGAGGCCGAACGGGTGCGGACGGTTGCGGCGACGGATCCCGCTCCTTCCGGGCTTCCGTGGTTCGACGAGCTCGTCCCATGCCCGGGCGGGTGCCGAGGACCCGGAGCGCCCAGGGCGGTCACCTTGAGGGGCGCGGGGCCGCTGCGCGGCTTTCTCGTCTCCGAGTTGGAGGACGTCGTGACGGTCACCGCGAGCGAGCTTCGCCCCCTGCCTTCCCTCGTCGCACGCTTCGCCTCCAGGTACGGCTTGCGGGGCATTGCCCTCCTCGAGGGCACCCCGGCGTTTCTCTTTGATGTCGGCGCACTCCGGTTGCACGGCTGCGCCCGCCCCAGGACGGAAGGAGCCCCCGAATGAGAGTGAGCCTCGCAAAGAAGATCACCGGCCTCACCCTCCTCTTCCTGTCCGTGGCCGCGGCCACGGTCTCGTACCTCTCGGTCCGGACCGCGCGGCTCAACAGTGAGCGGAGGATCGAAGAGTACCGGAGGGTGCTCCTTGCGGAGAGGAAGCAGGCCCTCCGCAACTACTCGGACATGGCTTCGAGGCTCCTCGCGGACCAGAGTCTGGAGGATGCGCGTCGGATCACGAAACGGCTGAAGTACGGGGACAACGGTTACTTCTCCATCCACGACCTGCAAAACCTGACCTGATTAGCGCCAATCTTCCGCCAGCCGCAGCCACGGCTCCGGCCGGCTGCCCGTCCGTGTGGCGGCGACCAGAAGCCGACGGAGCATGGCGGCGAGATCGAAGCGACGATTGAAGCGGTACTGATACTCACCGAGGTAG
>JACRCS010000058.1 GCA_016218905.1 Deltaproteobacteria bacterium | reverse complement strand
GACTCGGGGACGCCGTGCTCGTTACACCAGTCTCCCGTCGCCTTGAACGCGGCGACGAGAGCCGGGTTGCAGCGCGCGCACTGCGACTCGGGCACCTGGTGCTCGAGGCACCAGTCTTCGTGCGAGCCGGGCTTGGCGTCGGCGGCGGTATGGGCCGCGGGCGACCCTGCGGGCGCGGCCTGCCCGGCGGCGGTCTCTTCCCGCACCTTGGCGCCAGAGGGTACGTCGCGGTCACAGGCCGTTCCGAATGCACCGAGGCCGAGGACGAGCACGAGAGGCGTGACTGCGATCTTCATGGCTTTCTCCCTACGCACCGAGGGTTGCCGAGTCGACCGGACGCGACCACGAGACCCGAGTCCCGGTGCATCCGCGTCATTGAAGGATCCCCGCGCTGCTCTCGAGCTCGATTCCCGCGTTCGCCGCCTCGAGGAGGTAGCCGAGGTACTCGTGCCGTGTTCCGATGATCTCGCGCCGAACCGCGAGGAGGTCGGCCAGGGCGATCTGCCCCGATTCGTAGCTTCGCCGGGTCTGAGCCTCGTTCTGGTCGAGCAGCGGCAGCGCGTTCGTCTCGAGCTCCTCGGCCGCGGCCGCTCGGTGGCGATAGACGGCGAGGGCCGCACGGACCTCCGCCGCCACGATCGTGCGGCCCGCCTGGAGCTCTCCGCTGACGCGCCGTTCGCGTGCGCTCGCTTCCGCCCGAAGCCCCTGACCGCGCTCGAAGACGGGAAAGGTGAGCGAGACGATTCCGAGCCCGATGTTGGCTCCGTCGTCGCGTTCCCAGGCCGCGCCGAGACCGAGCGGCCTCGGGTCCGGCCTCGGCGGCAAGGACGTCGGCTCGCGCCCGTGCAAGGGCGGCACGCGCGAGGTTCACGTCCAGGCGCGGGATGTCTCCCGCCGGGTGACGCCGTTCCGCGACGCGGAGGACGTCGGCCGCTACGGCCTCCGTGGCCGTCGCGAAGCGGGCCCGCTCGTACGCGTAGAGCGCGCGCTGGAATGCGAGAGCGACCTCGCGCAGGACCCGCCGGGCCGAGTCGTCGGAGTCCGACGTCGCGCGAGAAAGCCCGGCCTGCGCGCCCGCGATGCGCGCGCCGCGCTGCCCGCCGATCTCGAATCCCTGCGTGACGGTGAAGCGGCCCTCGTTCGACCTCTGGCCGTCGGCGCCAGAGCGGTAGCCTGCACCGGCCTCTACGATCGGGTTGGTGCGCAGGGAAACGCTGGCCCCGACGAGGCGGCCCCGCGCCTCGTCGATCCGAGCGCGGGCGGAGACGAGTCTCGGCGCGCGGTCACGGGCGAGCGCCAGAGCCTCGTCGATGGTGAGAGCCGTCTCCTGGGCCGCCCCAGGTCTCGGCCACAGGAGCGTCAGAACGGTCAGCGTCGCCGCTGCAAGTCGAGACATGATCCCCTCGCGCAGTCCATGTCGAGGCGGCGCGAAAGCACCGCATGCGCGAACGCACCCCCTCGACGGTTACCGGACAGGCCGGATTACGCGAGGGGGCGTTTGGGGACGTGAAGGATGTCTTGCGGCTCGGGGGACGCGGACGGCCCATCGCCAGCGAGCGAGACGGGCTGTCGCCCTTCGAGGGCCACCGCCGCCGCGACCGGATTCAGGTTCCCGACCGCGTGTCCGCAGCAGGCACAAGCCTCGCAACCCGGGGGACACGCTCCATCGGATTCCCCGCCCGGACATCCCTGCTCGTCGGGACATCCCTCCGCGTTCCGATCCGCACATCCATCGCCTGGGGCGAGCCGCGTCCACTCGAGCGTCGCCGGCGTCAGGAGGACGGCAAGCGTCACTATCGCCAGGATGCGGAGGAGTCGGGTCCGTGCCACCGCTCTCAGGCTAGCACCTTTTCGTCGGTGCGGCGGCCCTGACGGTGGGCGCGACGGACGAACGATGGGGACGAAGGCCCTGCCGCTGAGGTCATGCCATCGCGCGAGCCGCCTTGTAGGCTCCGACGAGCGCTCCTGCGGCGAGGTCCACCTGTGCTCGGGTCGTACCTCGGCCGATGGACAGGCGAACGGCTCCGAGCGCCGAAGTCGCGTCGATTCCCATGGCCAGGAGCACTGGCGACGCCGTTTCCCCGCCCTCATGGCAGGCGGATCCGGTCGAGGCCGCGATCTCGGTGGCGATCGCGAGGACCTTGCTGCCTCGCACCCTGGGGAACGAGATGTTCAGCGTGTTCGGCAGGCGCTCCGTGGGATGCCCGTTCAGGGTGATCGCGGGAATCGTGGCCCGCAACGACTCCCACAGGTCGTCCCGGAGCAGACGCTGTCGATTCGCTTCATCGTCCAGGTCTTCGGCCGCTCGCCTGCACGCCGCACCCAGGCCGACGATCGAAGGCACGTTTTCGGTGCCGGGGCGAAGGCCGCGCTCGTGACCGGCACCGACGAGGACGGGCCCGATGGGGGTGCCACGCCGGATGAAGAGGGCGCCGACGCCCTTCGGCGCGTAGAGCTTGTGACCGGCGATGGAGTGGAGATCGACGCCCAGGTCGTCTACACGAGTCGGGATCTTGCCTACGGCCTGGGCCGCGTCGGTGTGGATGAGGCTGCCGCGCTCGTGGGCGAGCTCGACGACCGGCATCAACGTGCCGACCTCGTTCTGGGCGAGGATGACGGTCACCAGAGCCGTGTCTCTGCGGACGAACGGCCTCGCGCCTTCCAGGAGCACTCGGCCGAAGCCGTCCACCGGGAGGCGCGTCACCTCGACGCCATGACGCTCCAGCAGGTCGCACGGTCGCGAGGTGGCAGGGTGCTCGACCGTCGAAGTGACGATGTGTCGTTTCGGAGATGCGCCCTCGAGAACGCCCCTGATCGCGAGGTTGTTGGCCTCTGTGCCCCCGGAGGTGAAGACAATCTCGTCGGGACGGCAGGACAGGAGAGCTGCGACCTGTTCCCGGGCGCGCTCGACGGCAGCCCGAGCTCGCAGACCGTAGATGTGTCCGCTCGACGGGTTCCCGAAGGCCTCGCCAAAGAAGGGCATCATCGCCTCGAGCACCGTGGGATGCACCGGTGTCGTGGCGTTGTGATCGAGATAGACGGGAGGGGCGCTTTCCGCCCCCGTCGCGTCCTCTCCGATCGGCCCGTGCTTCGTCAGAGCCACTGCCACATCACCTGCTTCTCGAAGAGGACTTTCCCCGCGTGCCACAAAATGCCTGGCCGCCTCATGCGGACCGCCGGGAGGGGTTCCGCGTAGAAGTTGCCCGCGCCGAATCCTGCCTGGCCCGATCCGGTCTCGATGAAGCACGCCCCGTGCCCGTCGTAGCGTTCCGCCGGGACCCTGCCGGCCACGACGTGGGCGATGTTTCGCGCCACGACCTCCGCCTGCCCGTGGGCGAAGACCCCTGCCCGGGGGAGCGGCTTGCCCATCGCGAGCGGGATGAGCGTGACGTCCCCGATCGCGTATACGCCGGGGAAGGCTGTCTCCAGGGTGTTCCGATTCACCTGCACCCAGCCCGTCGCGTCGACGAGACCGGAGGCGGCGAGGACCGCGGGTGGCTTGATCGGCGGAACGTACACGAGGAGATCGGCGTCGGCCGTCGCCCCGTCGGTGAAGTGGACGCTCCCCACTACGGCGCGGGCGATCTGGTGAGTCGGGTGGTAGGGGATTCCCTTGCCCTCGACCATCGCGCGCACGGCAGCCG
>JACRCS010000678.1 GCA_016218905.1 Deltaproteobacteria bacterium | reverse complement strand
CTTCCCCGCTCCACGCTCCTCATGCTCGTCAGCGCATTCGCGGGACGAGAGCGGGTCCTCTCCGCCTACCGCGAGGCGGTGGCGACCGGATACCGCTTCTTCTCCTATGGGGACGCGATGCTCGTTCGCTGAAGCGGCTCGGCGAGGCTCGCCGCGGTCTTCCTCGCGGCGAGGCCGTCACCTCTCCTCCGCTGGGGAGGCGGCGACGCCGCCCCGTTCACTTCGGCGGGGGAAACGCGGCTCGGATCGTCTCGGCTTCCGCGGCCGTCATCCGGGGCGCGCCCTTCCGCAGCATGGCGATGAAGGCGTCGAGCTCGTCCGTTTTCGAGGGGAATCCGATGTTGGTGCCGGGGCCGGCGAGGTTCGACGTTGCGATCGCGCGGCGCGTCTTGCGGTCCAGGACCACCGTGAACGGCAGTCCGGCGTCCTTCCCCGCGATCGAGGCCAGCAGCTCCTCGGCGCCCGCGTTCTCCAGCGCCTCTTTCTCCCCCCGCTCCTGGACCGTCAGTGAGGCCGTTTCGTAGTGGCGCTCGAGGATCTCCTCCACCGAAGGGACTGAGAGCACCGCCTCGAGCTTGCGGCACCACCCGCACCAGGACGCGTGGAAGATCACGAGGATGCTCCTCTTCCCCGACTTGCCATCCCTGGCCGCCGCCGCGAGGACCGACTCGGCAGGCGGGGGACCGGCGAGGACGGAGCACCCCGCGACGAGCATCCAGCCGAGAGCGACACGGGCCATGAGACGACGGCTTGACATGCCGCGGAAGTCTACCCGGACCCGTTCTCGCGGTCAGCGGGCTCCGAGGACCTCCCGATTCGCGGCGGCTCCCTACTCGCCGGCCAGAGACCGGAGGACCCGGTCGGCTTCCGCCGCCGTCGACGGTCTCCAGCCCGAACCGAAGCCCGCACCGAGGAGCTTTCGGAGATCCCTCACCTCCATGCCGACGCACGCTGCACGGAGCTTCTTCGCTTCCACGGCCACGGCCTGGGCTTCCTCTTCCCCGGCGTCGCGGCGGAATGCGCGGACCGCGTCGTCCGAGTCGGCGTACTCGGTCGTCCAGTCCTCGTGCAGGTAGCCCCGGAAGGCTTCCCGGATGGCCGGGAAGTTGCGGGGGTCGATCGCTTCAGGCGCCTTCTTTGGTGCTGCGGTCATCGGGAAGCCTCCGGATACGACGTCAGGACATAGTAGATCTCGGAATCGGGGATCCATTTCAGGATGACGAGGGCCCTCGTGCAGGGGACCGGGGCCTTGGCTCCCCGACGGAGCGACCTGCCGATGACCCGGCCGTTTCCCGGCCAGTCGATGACAAGGTTCGCGCGGGAGCCTTCGCGCATGGTCCAGGCGTCGATCCGCTTCTTGCTCGCGCGGAGAGCCGACGCGACGGCCTCCTCGGCCGTGAGGCGGTCGGTGTACGTAGAGGCCGCGGAGATCCGCTGGTCGCGCTGCAGCCGCCCGAGCAGATCGGCGTCGCTCAGGCCGACGTGCCGGGAGAGGGTGTGCCCGCCCCGTTTCTCGTCCCGGGCGAGATCGTGGCGTTTCGCGGCCTCGGCGGAAGACGAGAAGCCGGCGACTGCCGCGAGAACGAGGATGAGAAGAACCGGGCAAAAGACGGGGGTAAAGCGGGAACGCACGACACAGAGGTTAGCTGAAGCGTGGCCTCTCCGCGCAGGGACCACCTATCTCGAAACGGGACTCCTTAGTCCCGAAGCAGAATCGCGACGGAGCATTCCGGGATCTTCGGGCCCGAATTCCCGCAGCCGGGCCTCTCCGAGAACGCGGCGGGCAGCCCGTTCCGATCGCCGTCCACGGTCCGGCTCCCCGGTATCTCCGAGGGAAGGCGAGCGAGACGATTTATCGCAACAAGCTAACAGGTAACGACTTAACCAGAATGGCTCAGAAGGCCCTTCCGACATCCGGCCAGGATGGAACGACAACCGTCCCACTGCGTCTGCGACAGATCCGCTCCACACCCGCGGAATGCTCGGAGTTGGCACGGGTCTCGAAGGTGCGACAGGCCCTTCCGTTACGTCTGCCCAGGCCATCCGGGCTCGACATCGGACAGGGGCACGACCGGCGACCGGGAAGCGCGGCGGTCGAGAGGAGAAGGTATGTCGATCCAGCACAGCGCGAACTCCGCGGACATTGAGCTCGACGAGACCTCCCGCGGCAACGGCGCCGCGACGTCACGGCTCTCCTGGGGGGCGCTCTTCTCGGTTGTGGGGTTTTCACTCGCCCTGGCCGGACCGGCCTCTGCCGTCGTCGACGTGAACAAGAGCTTCGTCCCGATCAACGTCGTCCCCGGGCAGACGTCGACGATGACGATCAGCCTCTTCAATTCGGCAACCGCCATCGCGGGCGGAACGCAGTTCACGGACACCCTCCCCGCGAACGTCACGGCGGTCTCCGTCGTCTCGAACAGCTGCGTCGGGACCCTCTCGATCGTTCCCGCCACTCAGGTCTCGCTGACCGGCGGGTCGATCCCCGCGGGCGACGGGATCAACTCGGGCCGCTGCGACGTCGTCGTGACGGTCCGCTCGACGATACCGGGGACGTACGTCAACACGATCCCTGCCAATAGTGTGACGACGACCGACCAGGGCTCGAACCCGCAGGCCGCGAGCGCGACGCTGACCGTGTCGCCGTTCCTGTTCATTACGGGGACCAAGGCCTTCCTCCCAAACGTCCTGCACGTCGACCCGACCGGCGTCAGCACGGTCACGATTACGCTGACGAACCCGAACACTCAGCTGCCGCTGACGAACGTCTCCTTCACCGACAACCTCCCCGTTCCGCTCGAGATCAGCTCCCCGGTGACGACCGGCGGCACTTGCGGCGGCGCCTTCACGGACGGCTCGGGCGGTTCCCTCGACGCGGCGGACACCTCGTTCCGGACCACCGGCGGGAGCCTCGCGGCTGGAGGGAGCTGCACGGTGACGGTGCAGGTGAGGGTGCGCGCCTCCGAGGCGAACGTCGCCCGGAACGGCGCCGTGACGAACACGATCGGCACCGGGACCGTCACGACGGCCGAGGGCGTCACGACGAACGCGAACATCAACGGCGCCGTCACGGTCCAGACGGGCGCCAACGTCGCCAAGGCCTTCGCCCCCGGAACGGTGACCGTCGGAGGAACCTCGACCCTCACGCTGACGCTCCGCAACTTCAACCTCACGGCGATCTCGCCCGCCGATCTCCTCGATGCCATGCCCGCGGGCATCACGGTCGTCGGCCCGGTCTCCACGACGTGCGGCGGGACGGCGACCTTCACGGCTACGCAGGTGCAGCTCGCTGGGGGGACGATCCCTGCCGCGACGAGCGCCACGACGAGCAATTTCGGCTCCTGCACGATCACGGCGACGGTCCAGGGGAGCACCATCGGGAACTGGAACAACACGATTCCCACGGGCGCGTTCGGGACCGTCGCCTTCTCGACGACCGGCGCGACCCTCATCGTGAACCCTGTCGCGACCGCCCTCTCTGCGGCGAAGAGCTTCAGCCCGTCGACCGTCGTTCAGAGCCAGACGACGACGCTCACGATCACCCTGTCGAACGGTGGCGGCCTCAACGCCACGATCACGTCGTTCACGGACAACCTGACGTCGATGGGCACGGGCTTCACCGTCGCCGCCTCTCCGGCCGCCACGACGACGTGCGGCGGGACCCTCGGTGCCGTGTCCGGTTCGACCTCGATCACCCTGTCTGGCGGGACGATCCCGGCCGGCGGCAACTGCACGATCACCGTGCCGGTCGCCGTCGCCCCGAACGCGACGACCGGCACACGGACGAACACCATCGCCGCGGGCGCCCTCGTGACAAATCAGGGGAACAACGCCTTCCCCGCCGCCGCGAATCTGGTCGTGAACCAGGCGGCGGCGGTCTCCAAGTCGTGGAACCCGACGACGGG
>JACRCS010000677.1 GCA_016218905.1 Deltaproteobacteria bacterium | reverse complement strand
TCAGGAGGGCCGCGGGAAGCGCCATGGCGGGGTGATCCGACGTCTGCACGTACGTGTACGCGGCGAGCATGCCCAGCCCGGTCACGAGGCCGATCCCGCCGAGGTACAGCCCCGTCGCGTGCGCGAAGAGGGCACGCTGGAAGCGCCGGAGAAGAGACGGGCTGTGGGCCACGTCGATCTCGAGCCCCGGGAGCCCGCGCCCGATCAGGTGGTAACCCACGTGAGCGGTCCGGTCCGAGGTCCCCCTCTTCTCCGCAGCCTGGCGGGCGCTCTCCACGGCGCGCAGGGCGACCCGCACCTGCGCCTCGCCGGTGGGCTCGGCGAGCTCCTCGACGGAGTGCCGGTATCGGTCGCGGCTCTGGAAGTCCATTCGCGCGTAGACGGCCACCGGGTCGCGCATGAGGATCTGCTCGACGAGGCTCGCCTTCTCGACGTAGCGGCTCCAGTCGAGCGTCGCGCAGAGCCTCAGGCTCGTGACCGTATTCCCCGTGGAAACCTGGTCGGTCGACTGTTGCTGGCTCTCGGCGCGGACGAGGTCCTCGGGCGAGGTTCCGCGGGCCGCGAGCGCCTTCTCCACCCGCAGGGCGAGGGACGAGACGCGGGGGTCGTGCTCGCGCATCCGGTGCCTCAGCTGCGCGACGTAGGCGCTGTGGAGCGGCTCCGGAAGCGCTTCGTGAGCGTGCCCCGCCGAAAGCGCCGCGAGGGCGGCATCCGCCTGTCGCCGGGCGGCCTGGCCGGCGAGGATTCCCTCCGTGAGCAACCGCAGGTTCTCGAGCAGCGCCAGCTTCAGCATGCTCGGCCAGGCCCAGAGCTCTCCGATCGTGAGGGGCGCCACGGTCTGGAAGGCGAGGACGAACCGGGAGAGCCGCTCGGCGTCGAGGCGTCCGTCGCCGTGCCGGATCAGCTCCAGGGCCATCGCGTGGATGCGGGCCTTGCCCGAGAAGTCGCGCGCGGCGAGCTTGGGGAGTTTCCGGTAGTACCGGACCGGGAGATCGTGGCGCACGGCGCGCGCTTCCGACTCCACGAGGTGGAAGTTGTCGAGGAACCACTCGGCGGCGGGCGGGACGGCAACACCCCGGTGGACGTCGTCTGCCAGCCTCCTGTACGCGTCGCGAAGGAAGCGCAGGTTCGCGTCGAGTCGGGGCAGGACGTCGTGCCCGCCCCTCCTGCTCTCGCGCGCGAGGGTGAAGACGGCGGCGAGCGTCTTGGCGCGCTCCTCGAGGCTCTCGAGACTGAGGAGCTCGCCGCGCAGGGGGAAGGACTCCCCGGAGGGGCGTCGACCGAAGAGCAAACGTCTCATCCCTGGTCACTCGGTCGCCGGTGGCACTGGGACCCTGCCGAGGCGCGCGCCCGGAGCGATCGCCGGTTGGAGACTCGGTTCATCAATCACCCCGATTCCCGTGAGCAAGTTCCGTTCCCGGTTTCGGACCCGACTCGCGCCGGTATCGGCTCCGTCCGTGTCCCGACGGTCTCACGTTCCGCGTGGCACCGTGAAGCGAACCGACAAATGTCCTTTTCTTGCGCGGAAGTGCCCGTGTGTCGGGCCGAAACCCGAGTGGTAGTCGCCCTCCAGCAAGAAATCGCCTGCCGAAAGCCGCAGCGACGTCAGGGCGAGCTGCGAAGGTCCGACCGCGAGGTGCCCTGCAAACCGGAGGTCCTCCAGGTGAAGAAGCGTCGCGGCCCATTTCGCCAGACCGCGCGGCATCTGCGCGATGATCGGGCGGGCGTCGAGGAGGTTCCCGACGAGTCTCGAGTCGAGCCTGTCGTCCGTCAGGTGCAGCCGGGCCGCCGGTGCGGAAAACGTCGCAGCCCAGGGACGGCCCGGTGCGCCTTCCACGGACACGTCGGTCAGGACGAGCTTCGTTCCGGCGAGAGAAGCTTCGCCCCTGGGGAAGTCAATACGTGGCGCGAGGACGTCGAGCTGTGTGGAACCCTTGAAGACCCGTTTTCCGTCCCGGACGGTCAGGTCGCGGGCCGTCACCGAGAGCCGCGCGTTTCCCGCCCCGTTCTCGAGTCCGACCCGCGCCAGGAGCGAGCCCGCGCCTCCGGACAGGCGGGGACCGCCGGAATCCGGCGAGAGGAACGCGAGGCCGGCGAGGTCGCCCCGCAGGGCGACGCCTCCCGAGAGGATCTTCCAGACGTCGTTTCCCGGACGAGCCTTCTTGTCGAAGAGCGGGAACTCGCACCAAACCACTCCGCGAGGTCGTTGCGCTACCGGCGAGGCGCCCCGCCGAAGCGCACCCGACGCCACCTCGAGACGGGCCGGTCCGACGCGCGCCTCGAGGCCGGGCAGGAGGTCGAACCTCCCGGCAACCGCCCCTTCGCCGTTCCACTTCCACGAGTCGATCCAGATCTCCTCGACCCTCTCGACGCTCAGGTCGTCGATCACGACACGCCAGGGGACCTCCGCATTCGCTGATGATGCCGGCCGCGTCTGGAGGAGCGGCGGGTCGGAGAATCCCGCGATGCGCGGGAAGCGAGCGAGGCGCGCCCGCGTGGCCTCTTCGCGAGTCAGCTTCTCGCGCAGGCGGAACCGCAGCGTCCGGGCCCGAAGGCGCGTCGCGTGGAGACGGCGCCGCAGGAGGTCCGCGAGCGACACGCGAAGCGTCACTCCCCGGAGCGCGGCCTCGAACTCGATGTTCTGGTCGCGGCTTCGAAGCGTGAGCGAATCGAAGGACAGGCGGCCCGGAGACCAGGACGCCGCCCCTTGATAGTCGACGAAGAGCGCGTCCGGTTCTGCGTTGACGAGCGATCGGAGGAGTCGGGTCTGGAGGAGAACGTTCGTGGCGAGGACGGCCAGGACCGCGAGGCCGAGGAGGCCTATCAGGCCCCACCCGGCCACACGGAGCCCACGTCTCATGAACTCACCGTCGACTTCACGAAGACCTCCTTCGGGTCTGCTCGCGCCATAGCGCAATCCGAGTGCCAGCGGACCGGCGGTTAAGGGTCTGCCCTGCAGCCGCTTGCCCGGCGAGGGCGCTGGGCGGATGGTGAAATTGGAAACGAGTTCAATCCCGATTGAAAGGAGTACAGCCTGCGCAGATGGAGATGCGGCGAAGGGAAGGCCCTGGCGGGACCCGTCCGCTTCGCGAGAGGACGGCACGATCTTCGCGAAGGATCCAGGAATGGAGGGAACATGAAACCCCGACTTCGACCCCTTTCCCTACTCCTCCTGGCAGCAGTTCTCTTCACATTCGCGCCGGTGGAAGCCCAACGCGAATCCGAATACGACGATGACGGAATCCGCCAGACCGTCGCGCGCGTCTCGTACTTCGAAGGGGACGTCTCGATCAACAGCGGCGATGCCCCGGACGAATGGCTGCCCGCCTCCGTGAACTACCCGATGACGCTCGGCGACCGGGTCTGGACCGGGCGAAACGGGCGGATGGCGCTTCAGCTGCGCGGCGCGACCGTCTATCTCGCGGCCGAGACCGAGCTGGCGGCGCTCGACCTGGCGCGGGACGTAAGGCAGCTCTCCCTCAGCCTCGGGACGGCCTCGATCCGAATCAACCGCCTCGACCGGGATGAGACCTTCGAGGTGGCGACTCCGAACGTCTCGGTGACCTTCGAGCGGCCCGGCAGCTATCGCGTCGACGTCGACGAGGACGGCAACAGCCGCGTCTCGGTCTTCCAGGGCCGGGCCTGGGCGGCCGCCGCCGGCGGCCAGGTCGACCTGGACCGCGGCGACCAGATCCGTGTCTGGGGTATCGAACGGCCCGACTACGACCTCGTCCGCGTGGCCCGCACCGACAGCTGGGATCGCTGGGTGGAAAAGCGCGCCCGACGGTATCGTTCTGTGGGTTCGGTGTCGTACGTTCACCCCGACATCTACGGCATCGACGATCTCGACGCGTATGGCTCCTGGGAAGACCACGCGGAGTACGGATCCGTCTGGTACCCGAGGGGAATGGCCGCCGGCTGGGAGCCGTACCGGTCCGGACGCTGGATCTGGCGCGATCCCTGGGGCTGGACGTGGCTTTCGTCGGAGCCGTGGGGCTGGGCGCCCTACCACTATGGCCGCTGGGCCGTCGTCCGGGGCCGCTGGGGCTGGGTTCCCGTCGGCCCGGGCGGCCAATACCCCGGGTACTCGCCGGCCGTCGTCGGCTTCGTCGGAGGAGGCGGGGGGGGCGTGTCCTTCTCCATCTCGGTCGGCGGTTTCGTCGGCTGGTTCCCTCTCGGTCCGCGCGAGCCATTTGACCCGTGGTGGCACCGCTCGCGCACGAACGCCAACGTGACGGGGTTCAACTACGCCTACCGCAACCGCGTGACCGTCGTCTCCCGAGACGTCTTCGTCGCGAGCGGAAGGGTCGACCGTGCCGTCGTGCGCGACGAGAGAGTCCTGCGCGACGTCTCGAAGGCGCCCCTCCTCCGCGGCCCGATCCCGGTCCTTCCGACCCGCGAGTCGATCCGGGTCAGCACGGTCGCCGTCCAGGGGCGTGCCGCGATCCAGCCGCCGAAGCGGATCGCACAGCGTGAGGTCGTCACCCGGACGGCCCCGCCGCCGGCACCGCCGTCTTTCGACCGCAAGGTCGAGGTGATCCGGGAAAAGGGAGGCGAGCCAGTCCCGGCCGACGTCTCGCGGCGCCTCTCTGTCGAACAGAACCGGGGAGAGACGCGCGTCCAGCCGGTCCGGCCTGCCGCCCGCGGGGAAGTCCAGCTGGCCCCACGCGGCGACGCGAAGAATGCTCGCAAACCGCAGCCGCTATCGCCCTCCTCGACCCATGCCCCGGCAGCGCCCGAGCGTCCGGCGCTCGGACGCGACGAGACCCCTCAGCCGCGAGTGCCGCAGCCCCGGCAGGAGGCCCAACCCGCGCCTCCGGCCGCGGCGCCCCGTCGTGGCGACGCTCCGGCCGCGCCTCCGGCGCGAGAACGCGCGCCGGCGCCCGAGCCCGAGCTGAAGAGGGAAGAGCCGCCGATGCGTGCCGTTCCGCCGATGCGGCCGACGGAGAGGTCCCTCGATCGGCCCGCTCCTCCTCCGACGCCGAAGACGGCAAGGGCACCCGTGACGGAGCCCCAGCGCGAATGGACCGAGGCGAAGCCGGCTCCTGGACGGTCCGACAGGGCCGAGCCGCAGAAAGCCGAACCGAAGCGGGTCGAGCAGAAGCCGGCTGAACCGAGAAAGGTCGAACCGCAGAGAGCCGAGCCGCAGAAAGCCGAACCGAAGCGGGTCGAGCAGAAGCCGGCCGAACCGAGAAAGGTCGAACCGCAGAGAGCCGAACCGCAGAGAGCCGAACCGAACCGGGTCGAGCAGAAGCCGGTCGAACCGAGAAAGGTCGAACCGCAGAGAGCCGAACCGCAGAGAGTCGAACCGAAGCAGGGCGAACCGAGGCGGGTCGAGCCGAAGAGGCGCGAAGGGAAGCCGTCGCC
>JACRCS010000670.1 GCA_016218905.1 Deltaproteobacteria bacterium | reverse complement strand
CGTCGAGGAGCTCACCCCCAACCCCGCCAGCCGAGAGCTCCTCTCGCGCCTGGGCGAGGACGGGACCGAGACCGCCTTCGACCGCTTCGAGGCCCAGCAGCCCCAGTGCGGGTTCGGGCTGCGGGGCACGTGCTGCCGGATGTGCCAGTGGGGCCCGTGCCGGATCGGCCCCAAGAGCCCCCGAGGCATCTGCGGGCGCGACCAGACGTCGATCGTCTTCGCGAACATCCTCCGGGCGCTCGTCTCGGGCCTGGCGGGGCACGCCCGCCACGCCCACGAGGTCCTGCTGAGCGTCGTTGCGGCGGCCGAGGGGCGGCTCGACGTGCCCCTCCTCGGTGAGGAGCGGGTGCGCGACCTGGCGGCGCGGTTCCGGTTGCCGGCGGACCTGCCGCTGGCCGAAGCCGCGCGGAAGGTCGCGGGCGTGCTCCTCGAAGACCTGGGCCGGCTTACGGCGGAACCGCTGGCGCTCCTCGAGGCCTACGCGCCCGAAGAGCGGAAGGAGCGGTGGCGGGAGCTCGGGATCCTGCCCCGGTCCGCCTCCTATGAGGTTCTGGAGGCGCTCCATATGACGACGCTCGGCGGCTGCTCGGACTGGCGCGCGCTGGCCGCGCAGGAGCTCCGGGCGGCGCTCGCCTACTGCTATGCGACGCTCTTCGGCTCGTCCTTCGCCACCGAGATCCTCTACGGCGTCCCCCGGCCCCGGCCGGGAAGGGCGGGCTACGGGGTCCTCCGGGAGGACTCGGTCAACCTCCTCCTCCACGGCCATTCGCCCGTGATGGCGGAGCAGGTGCTCCTCGCGGCCGAGGAGCCGGAGCTCCAGGCCCTGGCGCGGGAAGCCGGCGCGGCCGAAATCAACGTGGCCGGGCTCTGCTGCACGGGCGACGAGCTCCTTGCGCGGCACGGCATCCCCACGATCACGAACATCCTCGGCCAGGAGCTCGTCCTCGGGACGGGCGCGGTGGACGCCGTCGTGGCCGACATGCAGTGCGTCATTCCCGGGATCCGGGAGGTCGCGGACTGCTACGGGACGAGGCTCGTGACGACCTGCGATTCGAACCGGATCGAGGGCGCCGTCCACGTCGCCTTCGACCCGGAGCGCCCCGAGGGCTTCGAGGAAGACGCCCGCCGGATCGTGCGCCTCGCCATCGAAGCCTTCCGCACGCGCGACCGGAGCCGGATCCGGATCCCCGCCCGCTCGGAGCCGGCTGTGGGCGGCTGGAGCACCGAGGCAATCCTGGAGGCCTTCGGCGGGCGGGAGCGGCTGGCGGAGCTCCTCCGGTCGGGCCGCCTCAAGGGCATCGCGACGCTCGTCGGGTGCAACAACCCGAAGGTGCCGTACGAGGCCAACCACGTCACGATCGCGCGAAGGCTCGTCGCCGGCGACGTGCTCGTGACGACCACCGGCTGCTGCTCCCACGCCCTCCTGAACGCCGGCCTCTGCGCGCCGGAAGCCGCCGCCGAGGCCGGGCCGGGTCTGCGCGGCCTCTGCGAAGAGGGAGGCATTCCCCCGGTCCTCGCGGTGGGAGGCTGCGTCGACAACGCGCGGACGCTGCGGCTCTTCTTCGCGCTCTCCGACGCCCTCGGCGTTCCGCTCAAGGACCTGCCGCTCCTCTTCGTCGGCGGCGAGCCGGGCAACGAGAAGACCGTCGGCCAGGGAGCGACCTTCCTCTGCCACGGCATCTCGAACCTCTCGGGTTTTCCGGCGCCGATCCCGGTGGCGGTCCCGACGGCGAAGGAGGGCGCGACCTCCAACGACGAGATGTCCGCCAACCGCAACGACGTGGTGGAGTTCTTCGGGGGCGAAGGGCTCTACGACAAGGTGGGCGCGAAGATCTACACGGAACCCGATCCGGCGCTCGCCGCCCAGACCGCCAAGATGCACTTCCGCCGCAAGCGCCGGGCGCTCGGCTGGGACTGACCTCTTCTCCAGGAGAACGGCGATGAACAGAAAGTCTCTCGTCTACGCGCTGGCAGGCCTCGGCCTCGCCCTCGGCTCCGCGCTCGGGCTCTCGGGCCGCGTCCCTCCCGCCCTCGCTGCCGACAAACCGGTCCTCAAGATCGGGTACCTCCCGATCACCCACTCCCTGCCGGTGGCCGTGGCCGACGCCCTCTACTCGGCCAAGTACAAGAACTTCAAGCTCGAACCGGTGAAGTTCAGCTCCTGGCCGGAGCTCGTCGAGGCGTACAGCTCGGGCAAGATCCAGGCAGCCTCGGAGCTCCTCGTGCTCGCCCTCGCCGCCGCCGAGCGGGGCGTGCCCGAGAAGATCGTGGCGCTCAGCCACCGGCACGGCGACATCCTCACCGTCGCGCCGGAGATCGGTTCGGTCAAGGACCTGAAGGGCAAACGGGTCGCAATCCCGCACCGGATGTCGGTCCACAACATCCTCCTCCACCTCGCCCTCCAGAAGGAGGGGTTGAAGCTCGCGGACGTGGAGTGGGTCGAGATGCCGCCGCCGGATATGCCGGCCGCGCTCGCGAGGGGCGACATCAAGGGGTACATCGTCGCGGAGCCCTTCGGGGCCAAGGCGGTCCTCGGCGGCTACGGGAAGAAGCTCGTCGACGGCCGACAGATCTGGGCCGACTACATCTGCTGCGGCCTCGTGGTGAGCCCCTCCTTCGCGGCCGCCCACCCGGAAGCGGTGAAGGAGTTCGTGCAGAGCTTCGTCGCGGCGGGCCAGTACATCGAGAAGAACCGGGAGGAGGCCATCCGGATCGCGAAGAAGTACATGGCGATCGACGAGGCGACGTGGCGCAAGTCCTTCGAGTGGGGCGTCTCCTACGGCGACCTGCGTCCCGTGCGCTCCGAGCTCGAGGCGCTCCAGAAGCACGCCCTGGAGCTGAAGCTCCTGAAGGCCCCCCAGAAGCTCGACGCCCTCGTCGACGCGTCCCTCGTGCAGGGGGCTTACAAGTCGAAATGAGGCAGGTGCTCCGGAGGGGGCTTCCTCCCCTCCTGACCTTTGCGGCGGTCGTGGGGGCGTGGCAGCTCGCCACGGTCTGGGGCGGGTACTCGAAGCAGCTCTTCCCGCCTCCCGCCGACGTCGCCCGGGGCATCCTCGAGCTCGCCGAGGGCGGGGAGCTTTGGAAGTCCCTCTGGGTGAGCCTGCTCCGTTTCGCCGGGGGCTACCTGGCCGCCGCCTCGCTGGCGATTCCCTTGGGGCTCTTCTTCGGGTGGTACGCCTTGTTCTGGCGGGCCGTGGAGCCGCTGGTCCACGTGCTCCGGCCCATCTCGCCCATCGCCTGGTTCCCGCTCATCAGCCTCTGGTTCGGGATCGGGAACCTCCCGGCCGTCGTGATCATCTTCCTCGCGGCCTTCTACCCCATCCTCCTCTCGACGGTGGCCGCGGTCCGCCAGGTCGATCCGGTGTACCTCAAGGTCGCCCGGAACTTCGGCGCCCGGCAGCCCGGGGTCCTCTGGAAGATCGTCGTCCCGGCGACATTCCCCACGATCGCCGTCGGGCTCCACATCGCGCTCGGCGCTGCCTGGGTCTTCCTCGTCGCCGGCGAGATGCTGGGGGTGCGCTCCGGGCTCGGGTACCTCATCATCGACAGCCGGAACCTCTTGCGGACCGACCTCGTCCTCGTGGGGATCCTCTTCATCGGCGTCTCGGGCCTCGCCATCGACGTCCTCATGGGCCGGGCGGAGGGGTGGATCAAGCGGCAGTGGGGGGCCCGATGAGCTCGGTGAAGATCCAGGTCCGCGGAGCGGCCAAAGAGTTCACGACCGCCAAGGGCGAGGTCCGGACGGCGCTCGCCGAGGTCGAGCTCGGGGTCGCGGACGGGGAGTTCCTCTGCCTCCTCGGCCCGAGCGGGTGCGGGAAGACCACTCTGCTGAACCTGATGGCCGGCTTCGACGAACCCTCGCGGGGGGAGGTGCGGATCGACGGCGCCCGCGTCGCGGGACCGGATCCCCGCTTCGTCACGCTCTTCCAGGACTACGGCCTCTTCCCCTGGCGGACGGTGCTCGGAAACGTCGAGTACGGGCTCGAGGTGAGGGGAGTGTCGAAAGCGGAGCGCCGGGAACGGGCCCGCCAGTGCCTGGAGCTCGTCGGGCTCACGGACTTCGCGCGGAGCCACCCCCACGAGCTCTCCGGCGGCATGAAGCAGCGGGTCGCCCTCGCCCGGGCGCTCGCCGTCGAACCGGAGGTGCTCTTCATGGACGAGCCCTTCGGGGCCCTCGACGCCATCACCCGCATGCGCATGCAGGACGAGCTGATCCGCCTGTGGCAGGAGCGCCGGCGGACGATCGTCTTCGTCACCCACGACATCGACGAGGCCCTCTACCTCGCCGACCGCGTCGTCGTCATGAGCGCGCTGCCCGGCCGCGTGAAGGCGGCGCTCTCCGTCCCCCTGGCGAGGCCGCGGGACCGTACCGGCTACGACTTCGAGAAGCTCCGGGACCGGGTCCTGAAGGAGCTCGAGCTCAAGGTCGAGCTCCCCATGGAGTTCGCGATTTAGGCGAGCCCTGAGGTGCGGGCCCGAAGGGGAGACCTCAGCGATATGACCGACTGGTCAGTCTAGGTGAGACAGGAATCCGGGGAGTCACGCTCGGCCGGCGCGGTCCTTGAGCCCGAAACAAACGCCCTCACATCTCGGATGGAGATCCGGAACGGGCCGACGGCGGTCTCGGCGGAGATCACGAGGCTGCCGTCGACGCGCACCGAGGCCTGCCGGCCGTCCAGCATCGTCAGTTCCAGCGGAATCTCGGCTTCTGCCACGTCGCCGACCTCGAAAGCAGTGACGCGCGAGAAGTCCACTTCAACCTCCCCCTGGCCCATCTTGGCGGGAACGTGGGCGCGACCCCCGAAACGAAGCCCTTCCACCTCGGTGCAGACCCCGGTGCGATCGGTGAGGGTCCCCGCGCTCGCCTCCCGCGAGGGCTGTGCCGGCGCCGGGCGGGAGCCGTCCGAGCGCATGAGCCGCTCCAGGAAGGGAACGAAGAACTCCAGGATCTCCTCCTTCCGGTAGCGGTCGTCGACCATCCCTCGGTAGCACAGATTGTCGGCCGCCCCCATCATCGCGTACGCTGCCAGCTCTGCGTCCATGGGCTCGGCTTTGCCTTCGCGGACGGCCGCCTCGAAGTCCCTCTTCAGGGGCTCGATGATGGAGACGTACGAGTCTCGGGCGCTGCTGCTGACCACGGGGTCGGAGGACAACGACGCGGTACGGATCAGGTTCATCACGCCGGCGAACGTGCCGTACTGCTCGTTGAACCCCGCGAATCTCGGGCGATTGCGGCCGAAGAAGCCGTCCTGGCCCCGAATCTCCTGACGCCGCTCCAGCGTGAGAATCAGAGATTCCAGCCTCTTGAAGCATTCGAGCAGCAGCTGACCCTTGTTCTCGAAGTAGAGATAGAACGTCCCTTTGCCCATCTGGAGCGACTCGGTGATGTCGCTCACGCGGACGTGGGCGTACCCGAACTGGTTGAAGAGCTCGATCGCCTTATCGATGATCTGCTGCCTCTTCTCCTGCCCAGGCTCGGCGGGCAGCTGCTCGGAGCTCTGCTCGCCCCGGGTGGGCTCGGGAGCCCGGCTGCCTTCTAGGCTCATGGCGCGTTTGATCTCCTCGAGGCCGTTGCCCCTTTCCCGGAGCTCCCGAATCTGCGCGAGTCTGCTCAGATGGTCGGGCGAGTAGACGGAGACGTTCAAGCCCACCCTCTGGGGGGGCGGAAGGAGCCCCTCTCGAATGTAGTTGTGGATCGTGGACTTGCTGGTTGCGGCAGCTCGGCTCAGCTGCGCGATCTTCATCGCCCCCGCCGGAGCCGCTGAGAGCTTCTCCCTCCCCATTGCCTTCCTCTAGACCCTTCATGGACAGAAATACCGTTCAGTCAGCCCCTCTACTGTAGCAGTCGGGCGCACCGCGGGCAAAGCGAATTTGGGGCGTGCCGGCGAGGTGGCACGCCGCCTTGCGGGGCGTGAGGCAAAAGCTCCATTCGAATAATGCTGCATGGAAACCGCGTCTTGGGTGCCGAAGCGCACCGACGTGTGGCGGTCGCACCCAAGGTGCGCACAAAAAAACTACGCTTCACCTATTGACACGGCGTTTGTCATTTCGTAAGCTGCACAGCGACTGACTCGTCAGTCATAAGCCGCCACGTGCCATAGCGGTTCCAGGGTCCAGAGCTTTCGCCTGAGGAGGGTTACAAGCCGTGGGCTCTGACTGACGGCCAGTCATTCACTCCGCCTGCACAAGAGGAGACGCCGATGTTCACGCTGGGAGACATCGCGAGGAAGGGTGCCCGCATCCATGCACGCCGCGAAGCCGTGGTCTTCGAGGGCGCTCGCCTGAGCTACCGGGAGCTCGAAGCCCGGGTGAACCGGCTGGCGAACGCGCTCCTGGGCCTGGGTCTTGAACCCGGCTCGAGGGTCGCGGTCCTGGCGGAGAACGGTGCCCGCTACCTGGAGGTCTATCTCGGGGTGGCGAAGGCGGGCCTGGTTACGACGCCCCTCAACTTCCGGCTTTCCGAGGGGGAACTGCTCCACATCCTGGACGACGCCGAGGTCGTCCTGGCGCTGGTGGGCGACGGCTATGAGGAGACGGCGATCCGGCTGCGGGAGAAGGCCGCGACGGTTCGCACCTGGGTCGGCCTCGATCGCCCGCTGGAGGGGGCCTCCTATGAAGACCTGCTCGCAGGGGCTCCCGAGACGGACCCGCTGGCGCCGGTGGACGAGAACGCCATGGCCATCCTGATGTACACCGGCGGCACGACCGGGCTGCCGAAGGGAGTGATGCTCTCCCACCGCAACCTCGTCACCGCGATGCAGTGCCTGTGCCACCAGTATCAGTTCACCCGCAACGACACCACCTGCATGCTGCTGCCCCTCTTCCACGTGTCCTTCTGGCCGGCCCTCTGCCACCTGATCGTCGGCGGCAAGGTCGTGGTCGTCCGCAGGCCTGACCTGGGAAGGATCCTCGAGGCCGTGCAGGACGAGGGCTGCACGCACATCAACGCGGTCCCAACCCTCTACAACTGGCTCTTGGACCATCCCTCCCTGGAGCAGTTCGATCTCTCCAGCCTCCGCCTGATGACCTACGCGGGCAGTCCGATCCCAGAGGAAGTGCTCCGGCGTCTGATCGCGAAGTTCGGCAACATCCTCGCGCAGGGCTACGGGCTCACGGAGGCGGCCCCAGCCGTGTCGGCGCTCGTCGCCCAGGACCACGTCCTCGACGGGCCGCGGGCGAGGCTCCTCCGAAGTGTGGGCCAGGAGATGTCGGTGGTGGAGGTCCGCGTCGTCGACGAGGCCGGGAACCCGGTGAGGGCGGGCGAGGTGGGGGAGGTCGCCGTCCGGGGGCCGAACATCATGCTGGGCTACTGGAAGAACCCGGAGATGACGGCCCAGAAGCTCCGGGACGGATGGCTCTACACGGGCGACGTCGGCGTGCTCGACGAAGAGGGCTACCTGTTCCTGGTCGATCGCAAGGCGGACATGATCGTCACCGGCGGCGAGAACGTCTACCCGACCGAGACCGAGAACGTGCTCTACCGCCATCCTGCGGTGCAGGAGTGCGCGGTGGCCTCGGCGCCCGACGAGAAGTGGGGCGAGCGGGTCCAGGCGGTCGTGGTCCTGAAACAGGGGTGGCAGGCCACGGAGCGTGAGCTCATCGACTTCTGCAAAGAGAGCCTCGCCGGCTACAAGTGTCCCAAACGGGTGGAGTTCTGGGAGTGCCTCCCCAAGAGCCCGGTGGGGAAGATCCTGCGCAAGGACGTGAAGGCGAAATTCTGGGAGGGGCGGGACCGGAAGGTTGGCTGAATCAGTGATCAGTGATCAGTGGTCAGTTATCAGCTATCAGTTATCAGTAGAACCTAAGACCTAAGACCTAAAACCTAAAACTAAGACCTACGACTGATAACCGACAACTGACCTAAGCAACTCCAACCCGGAACGGAGGCCCACTGTGCAGCACAGAGAAATACCTCAGCGTCGCTCCCGTCCCAAGGCGGTTTCCAGGCTCCTCCTCCTCGGGTCCCTCGCGGCTACGTCCCTCCTCCTGGCTGACCCGGCGGGCGCCTTCCGGCTGAACACCGGGAACCCGGACCTGAAGCTGAGTTGGGACAACACGGTCAAGTACAGCGTGGCCGCCCGGGTAGAGGGCCGGGCGGACAAGCTCGTCGCCGACCCGAACCAGGACGACGGGGACCGGACCTTCGACCGGGGGCTCATCTCCAATCGCTTCGATCTCCTCTCCGAGTTCGACGCGATCTACAAGAAGGACTTCGGAATCCGCCTGAGCGGGGCTGCCTGGTACGACCTCGTTTACAACCGGAGCACCGACAACGACTCCCCCGGCACTTACAACCCCTTCTCCGTGTCGTCCGACGAGTTCACCCGAGACACGGAACGCCTCCACGGGAGGAAGGCCGAACTCCTCGACGCCTTCGCCTTCGGGAAGCTCGAAGCGGGCCCCACGACGACGAGCGTCCGCGTAGGGCAGTTCGCCCAGATCTGGGGTGAGAGTCTCTTCTTCGGCAACAACGGCATCGCCGGAGGCATGGCTCCGATCGACGTGGTGAAGCTCCTCTCGGTCCCGAACACGCAGTTCAAGGAGCTGATCCGGCCCGTGCCCCAGGTTGGAGCCCAACTGCAGCTGGGCCCGAACGTCTCGGTCGGGGCGTTCTACCAGTTCTTGTGGGAGAAGACCCGGCTCCCCGCAGCCGGGAGCTACTTCTCGACGACCGACGTGCTGGACGAGGGCGGGGAGCGGATCCTGGCCGGTCCGAACCCGATCGACCCGGCGCTGCCGCCGCTGCACTTCACGCGAGCCGACGACGAGGAGGCGCGGGACTCAGGTCAGGGCGGGATCCAGGTCCGGTTCCGGCCCGTCAGCACCGTCGACGTGGGCCTCTACGCGATCCGCTTCCACGAAAAGACCCCCCAGGTCTACGTGCGGCCCGGCCAAGGCGTTCAGCCGGGGCCGCCGCTTACGGGAAAGGTCGGCGAATACCTCCTCGTCTACCCCGAGGACGTCCAGGCGTACGGGGCGAGCGCGAGCACCACCTTCGGAGCCTGGAACCTGGCGACGGAGGTCTCGATGCGCCGCAACACGCCGCTCGTGAGCCCGCCGGTGGTCGTTCCCGCTGGGATCCCGGCCGACAACCGCGATGATCCTCGGTACGCCGTCGGCAACTCCGTGCACGCGCAGATCTCGTGGCTCGCGTCCTTCGGCCCCAACTTCCTCTCCCGTGAGTCGATGTTCCTCGGAGAGGTCGCGTGGAACCGGCGCACCAGCGTGACGGACAACTCCCAGGCTCTGGACCCCAACGCTGATCGGGACGCCTGGGGCTTTCGGATGATCTTCGAGCCTTCGTACCGGCAGGTCCTCTCCGGGCTCGATCTCAGCGTGCCTCTGGGTTTCGCCTACTTCCCCAAGGGGAAGTCCTCCGTCGTCAACAGCTTCGGACCCCACAAGGGCGGGGATCTGACCGTCGGCCTGAACGCCTCGTACCTCGACGCCTGGCGTTTCGGCCTGAGCTACACCCACTTCTACGGTCCCCGCGGCGTTGCGCTGGTCACCTTGCCCGACAATAGCCAGCACTTCTCCTACAAGCAGTCCCTGGCAGATCGGGACTTCGTGTCCTTCACAGTTCGACGCACTTTTTGACGGAGGATGGAGATGAAGAGGCACACGCAAGCAGCATTCGCCCTCGCCCTCGGCGCGGTGTTGGCGGGGAGCACCGCTCGGGCGGCGGTCTCGGCCCAGGAAGCGGAGAAGCTGAAATCGACCTTGACGCCCCTGGGGGCGGAAAAGGCCGGCAACAAGGAGGGGACCATCCCGGCCTGGACCGGCGGGCTGACCACGCCGACTCCCGGGTTCAAGAACGGCGGCAAGCGCCCTGACCCCTTCGCCGGCGAGAAGCCGCTCTTCTCGATTACGGCGAAGAACATGGACCAGTACGCCGACAAACTGACCGACGGCACGAAGGCCATGTTGAAGAAGTACGCCTCGACGTACCGGATCGACGTGTACCCGACCCACCGCACGGCGGCCGCGCCCCAGTGGGTCTACGACAACACCTTCAAGAACGCCACCCGGGCGAAGGTGAACGGTCAGATCCCGGTCGGGGCGTACGGCGGGATCCCGTTCCCGATCCCCCAGAGCGGGCTCGAGGCCATGTGGAACCACCTGCTGCGCTGGCGGCCGGCCTCCTGGCACCAGGCCTTCTCGGGCTACCTGCTCACCGCTGACGGCAAGCGCGTGCTGACCAATTCCGGCGAAAACGACCACCAGATGCCCTACTACTTCCCCGACGGCTCGCCGGAGAAGTTCAACGGGGACTACTGGCTGGTCGTCGCCGCCACCTCCGGTCCTCCGATCCGGGCCGGCGAGGCGATCGTCGGGCGTGAGAACATCGACCCGGACAAAGTGGTGACCTGGGTGTACCTGACCGGACAGCGGCGGGTCCGGAAGCTCCCCAACTCCTGTTGCGACACCCCCACGCCGTTCTCGGCGGGCGTTTCGAGCTTCGACGAGGTCGACGTCTTCACCGGAGCCGACACTCTGGAGCGCTTCGACTGGAAGCTCGTCGGGAAGAAGGAAATGTACATCCCCTACAACTCCAACCGGACGCTCGCACCCACGACCGACGAGGTCCTGGGAGCGCATCACCTGAATCCCGACCACGTCCGCTGGGAACTTCACCGCGTCTGGGTGGTTGAAGCCGCGATCAAGAAGGGCACTCGCCACACCTCCCCGAAGAACGTCTACTACCTCGACGAGGACACGTGGAACGCGACTCTGGCCGACCGTTGGGACGCGAAGGGGCAGCTGTGGCGCACCCTCTTCAGCCTTCCCGTCGCCGCTCCGGACGTGCCGGTGACGACCAACCTCACTTGGGGCTTTCACGAGCTCTTGTCCGGAACGGGATACGTGAACGTCCTCTTCAACGGCCAGAGCGAGCAGTACAGGACCGTGCCGCGCTACCCCGACCGCGTGTTCACGCCGGATGCGCTCGCGGGCCAGGGAGTCCGCTAGCCCTGCCCACAGCCCGCTCGAGGAGATCCACATGGCAAGGGCTCTCACCTTATCGATCCTAGCGGCAGCCGCGTGCCTCCTTGGCACCAGCGCAACCGGTTCGGGCGTGATCGACCCCCTCGAGCGGCCGGCCGGGATCCTTCGCAACCCCGCGAGCGCCGTCTTCCTGGACGTGGCGCGGGCCGGCAACCGAATCGTGGCCGCAGGGGAGCGCGGGATGGTGGCCCTCTCGGACGACGGAGGGAAGACCTGGCGCCAGGGCAGGGTGCCCACGAGCGTCTCTCTGACGGCCGTGGAGTTCCCCAGCGCCAAGGCCGGGTGGGCCGTGGGCCACGGCGGCGTCATCCTCCACACCGGAGACGGCGGGGAGACGTGGACGCGGCAGCTCGACGGGAAGCAGGCGGCCCGCATGGCCCTCGAAGCGGCGCAGGCCGCGGCGGCCCGCGCTCCGAACGACGAGGGGGCGAAAGCGAGGCTCGTGGACGCCGAACGCCTCGTCGCCGACGGCGCGGACAAGCCCTTCCTCGGGATTCAGTTCACCAGCGACCGGACGGGCGTCGTCGTGGGCGCCTATGGCCTCATCTTCGGGACGGAGGACGCGGGAAGGACCTGGCGCCCCTGGATGGACCGCCTGGACAACCCCAAGGGACTTCACCTCTACGCGATCCGGAGCGTCGGGCAGACGGTCTACCTCGCGGGAGAGCAGGGGCTCTTCCTCCGCTCCCTCGACGGCGGAGGGCATTTTCAGCGCCTCCAGACGCCGTACGCAGGAACCTACTTCACCCTCGCCGTCACCCGGTCCGGCGCGGTCGTTCTGGCGGGCTTGCGCGGGAACGCGTACCGGTCTGACGACCGGGGCAAGACCTTTGCCAAGGTCGCCGTGCCCTCGCCCATCTCGTTGGGCGCGAGCGTGGCGCTGAGCGACGGCAGGCTGCTCTTCTCCGATCAGGCCGGGCACCTCCTGGAGAGCCGCGACGACGGCCGCACGCTTCAGATCCTGCCCGTCCCCCAGCTGCCGCCCGTTGCCGGACTGGCAGAGCTTGGCGCCGGAAACCTGCTCACGGCCGGCGTCGCCGGAGTCATCCCCGTCTCCCTGCGCACGGACGGCGGCGCCCAGAAGGGAGGAGCCCGATGAAGGCCGGCAGTTCCCTCGAGAACCAGCCCGTCGTTCGGACCCTGGAGGAGTTCGACAAGAGCTCCGGAACTCTGGCGGAACGGGCGCTCTTCAACCACCGCGGCCTCTTCATGGTGATCTGCCTCGCGATCACCCTGGCCCTCGGCTACGGCATGACGAGGCTCAAGCTCAACGCGAGCTTCGAGAAGACGATTCCGACGCGCCACCCCTACATCGCGAACTACCTCAAGCACAAGAGCGACCTGGGGGGGCTCGGAAACGCCGTCCGGATCGCGGTGGAGACGACGAAGGACTCGATCTACGACGCCGAGTACCTGGCGACGCTCCAGAAGATCAGCGACGAGGTCTTCCTCATGCCCGGCGTCGATCGGGCCTACATGAAGTCCCTCTGGACGCCGGCTACCCAGTGGCGGGGCGTCACGGAGGAGGGCTTCGAATCCGGCCCGGTGATCCCCAACGACTACACGGGCACGCCGGAGAACGTGGCGCAGGTGCGGCGAAACGTGGAGCGCTCCGGCGAAATCGGGACGCTCGTGGCGATGAACGGGAAGTCGAGCATCGTCTACGTGCCGCTCCTGCCCAAGGACCCGGCCACCGGCCAGCCGCTCGACTACGGCAAGCTCTCGCAGCAGCTCGAGGAGTTCCGGGAGAAGTACCAGAGCCCGACCGTGAAGATCCACATCACGGGCTTCGCCAAGGTGCTCGGCGACCTGATCGGCGCCCTTCGCTGGTTCCTGCTCTTCTTCGTCGCGGCGATCCTGATCGATGCCGGGCTTCGGCAGTACTACATCCGGTGTTGGCGGAGCACCGGCCTCATGGTCGCGTGTTCCCTCATCGCGGTCGTCTGGCAGCTGGGGCTCCTGCCCTTCCTCGGCTACGAGCTCGACCCCTACTCGATCCTCGTGCCCTTCCTCATCTTCTCCATCGGGATGAGCCACGGCTCCCAGAAGATGAACGGCATCATGCAGGACATCGGGCGGGGCACCCACAAGGTGGTGGCGGCGCGGTACACCTTCCGGCGCCTCTTCCTGCCGGGCCTGACGGCGCTCCTCGCCGATGCGGTCGGGTTCCTCGTCCTCTTCGCGATCCCCATCCAGGTGATCCGGGACCTGGCGGTCACCTCCTCGATCGGCGTCGCTATTCTCATCTTCACGAACCTGATCCTGCTCCCCATCTGCCTCTCCTACGCGGGAGTGAACCCGAAGGCGGCGCTGCGAAGCTTGAGCCAGGAGCGGGCGGAGCGGTCCGGGGCGGAGAAGAACTGGTTCTGGCGCTTCCTCGACCTCTTCACACGGAAGAAGTGGGCGAGCGTCGCGATTGTCGTCTGCGCCGCCATGGCCACCGGCGGGTGGGTCGTCAGGCAAAACTTGAAGATCGGCGACCTGGACCCCGGCGCTCCGGAGCTTCGGGCCAATTCCCGTTACAACCGGGACAACGCGTACCTGAACGCGAACTACGGCGCCTCGAGCGACGTGCTCGCGGTCTTGGTGGAGACCCCGGACGGCGCCTGCACGAAGTACGATACCCTCATGCGGCTCGACGCCCTGGAGTGGACGCTGCGGCAATTGGACGGGGTCGAGTCGACGAACTCGCTCGCGCTCCTCAACCGCCGCGTCTTCGGCGCCTACAGCGAAGGCAGCATGAAGTGGTACGACCTGCCGCGACACCAGGACATGCTGAACACGATCACGGCGAACGGCCCGCGGGGCCTCTACAACGACACCTGCAACCTGCTGACGCTCTCCGCGTACCTCAAGGACCACAAGGCCGACACCCTGACCCGGGTGGTGGAGACCGTGGAGGCTTTCGCCGCGGCCAACAACACAGCCCACGCGAAGTTCCTCCTGGGAGCGGGCACGGCGGGCATCGACGCGGCGACGAACATCGTCGTCAAGCAGGCGAGCCACGAGATGCTCCTCTGGGTCTACGGGGCCGTGATCCTGCTCTGCTTCGTGACCTTCCGCTCCTGGCGGGCGGTGGTCGTGGCGGTGGTGCCCCTCATGCTCACTTCGATCCTCTGCGAGGCCCTGATGGTCTGGCTGGGAATGGGGGTGAAGGTGGCGACGCTCCCCGTCATCGCCCTGGGCGTGGGGATCGGCGTCGACTACGCCCTCTACATCCTGAGCGTGGTGCTCGGGCACCTGCGCGCGGGCCGGACGCTCTCCCAGGCCTACTACAACACGCTCTGCTTCACCGGGCGGGTCGTCGTGCTCACAGGGCTCACGCTCGCTTTCGGCGTCGCCACCTGGGCTTTCTCGCCCATCAAGTTCCAGGCCGACGTGGGGATTCTGCTCGTCTTCATGTTCGTCTGGAACATGCTCGGCGCGCTGATCCTGCTGCCGTCCCTAGCCTGCTTCCTCCTGCCGCAGGCCGATCACGCGACCGCGGCGGCCCCTGCCCGGAAAAGGGACGTGGCCCTGCCCCCGTCCACGCCCCAGCCGGAGGAGGTCGGCTGATGGGGTCCATCTGCACGGGCCTGGAGCCCGCCTACGAGGTCGTGATCGTCGGGTCCCGGGCCCGCCGGCGCGGGTGCCGCGCGCGCAGCTCCGCCCTTCCGGAGCGCGGCGGGCTTTCCAAAGCCGCTCAGTAATACGAGAGCAACGGATTCTTCGGCTAAGCCGGAGAGGCAACACGAGACGAGAGGAGACGAGAACCATGTCCGAGCAGCCAGCCCAGTCCACCTTTTCCAACATCCTGAGCCCGATCAAGATCGGGTCGGTTGAGCTGAAGAACCGGATCGCGCTCGCTCCGATGAACGAAACGCTCTCGGACGGCGGAGGCCGGGCGACGGAGCAGCTCATCTCCTACTTCGCCGCTCGCGCGAAGGGGGGAACGGGGCTCCTGACTACGGGCGCGATCATGGGAACCCGCATGGCTTCGGACTTCGTGTGGGGGCGCAACCTGCACTGCTTCAACCCGGGCCACGTGCAGGGGCTCGCGCTCCTGACGGACCGCGTCCACTACTTCGGCGGGAAGATCGCGGCCCAGATGAGCATCGGCTTCGGCCGCCAGGGCCACTCCTACGACCACGAGGCCCTCGCCCCCGCAGCCACCGGGGGACTTCCCTACGAGATGGCGATCGATCGGCAGCCGAACGGCCTCCAGCAGGGCCTCCGGAAGAGCGAGCGCGCCCGGCAGTTCCTGTTCGGCCAAATGACCCGGGAGATGTCGATCGCCGAGATCCACTCCGAGCAGAAGGAGTTCGCGGCGAGCTGCCAGCTGGCGGTGATCGCGGGCTTCGACGTGATCGAAATCCACGCGCCCCACGGCTACCTGGAGCACCAGTTCCTCTCCCCGGTCAGCAACAAGCGGACGGACATGTACGGGGGCGAGTGGCGGAATCGGAAGCGCTTTCTTACCGAGGTCATGGAGCAGATCCGCTACGCGTGCCCCGGGGTGACCGTGGGGGTGCGCATCAGCGCCGAGGAGCACTTCGAGGGCGGCCTTACGCGCGAGGAGATGCTGGACCTCGCCCTCGACCTCGAAGCCCGCGGCGCAGACTACATCAGCCTCTCGGACGGAGGCGGCTACGAGGAGGCGCGCTTCCTCGTGGGGAGCGCCGACGACGCCGCGCACATTCCGGACTGCAGCGCGGAGTTCAAAAGGGCCCTGAAGATCCCCGTGATCGTCGCCTCCCAGCACGACCCGGTGAAGGCCGACCAGGACGTCGGCGCCGGGAAGTTCGACATCTCGGCCCTGGGCCGGCAGCTCTTCATCGACCCGGAGTACGCGAACAAGCTCGCGGCCGGGAAGGCCTCGGAGATCCAGCGATGCGCGCGCTGCAACATCTGCCTCGCCCGCTGCCTCTCGGGCACGGTGCCCGCCTGCCCCAAGAACCCCTGGCTCGGCCGCGAGTACGCGAACGACGAGTACAAGATCGGCCCCTGGCAGAAGCACGAGTCCATCATGCCCGCGGCGCCGATGCCCTCGCTGGAGCGGCCCTGGTGGAAGCCCGAGGTCCCGGCTCCGGAGCTCCCGTACCGCAAGCCCCGGGGGCCCGTGGGGTGAGCGTTTGCAGGCCGGAGTGCTCGAAAAGGGCCTCCGGCCTCAAGAGAGAGGAGGTTTGCCGTGGCTGAGTTCATGAAGGACGACTACTTCAAGATCGATCCCGAGGCGCATCTGGTGGGCGAGATGTCGACCTTGATGCATTACCCGGGGGT
>JACRCS010000672.1 GCA_016218905.1 Deltaproteobacteria bacterium | reverse complement strand
TTGCGCGTACCGGGTTGCCGTAGGGTGGGCGGTTCTCGCGCAGCGAGGTTCGCCCACGCGTGGGGCAACCCGCCTGCGGCGGAACGCCCCACCCTACGCTCAGGGGCAGATGCGCAAACAATTGTGACGCTCTGTATAGATCACTAAGGGTTCAAGACTGACGACTGATAACCGACAACTGACGACTGAGGACTCATGGAAACAGGCGAGTGGGTGAGGAGGCAGCGCTACGGGTTCGCGCTCGACGGGCCCGCCCTGGATCCCTTCTGCGGGGATCCTCCGCGCCGGCTGCGCGACATCCTGGCCCGGATCCCCAGCGAGGTCGTAGAGCGCTTCTCCGGGTGCGGCTCCCCTGTTCCGGAGGCCATCGAGGGCCGCCGGGTGGTAGACCTGGGCTGCGGCACCGGACGCGACGCCTACCTCTGCGCCGCCCTGGTGGGGCCCTCCGGCTTCGTCATGGGCCTCGATCGAGAGGAACAGCACCTGGCGCTCGCCCGGCGCAACGTGGAGCCGGCCATGGGCGCGCTCGGGTACGCCGAGCCGAACATCGCGTTCCGCAAGGGTTCCATCGAGGCGATGGCCGAGGCCGGGATCGAGGACGAGTGCTTCGACGTCGCCATCTCGAATCGCGCCCTGAACCTCGTTCCTGACAAGCTCCGGGTGCTGCGGGAGGTCTTCCGGGTCCTCATGCCGGGAGGCGAGTTCTACTTCTCGGACGTCTACGCCGATCGGCGGCTCCCCGAAGAGGTGGCCCGGGAGCCGGAGGTGATCCGGGAGCAGCTCGGGGGGGCGCTCTACGTCGGCGACCTCGTGCGGCTGGCGCGGCGGGCGGGCTTCATCGAGCCGAGGATCGTCGCGCGGTGCCCGCTGGCGCTCGCGGATCCGGACCTCCAGGCGCGCCTCGGCGGCGTCCAATTCTGGGCCGTCACGTTCCGCCTCTTCAAGGTGCTCGAACTCGAGGACGGCGAGGAGGATTACGGCCAGGCGGCACTCTACCGCGGGACCATCCACGGCTGCGCCCACCACTTCATCCTCGACGCGGACAACCAGTTCGAGACCGGGCGGATCCGCAGGGTCGGCGGGAACACCGCGCTGATTCTCCAGAGGTCCCGGCTCGCACCTCACTTCAAGGTCTTCGGAAGCCGCAACCGCCACTTCGGGCCTTTCGTCGGTCCCGCCTAGGGCGGCCGCCGAGGCCCCGCTCGGGCCAGGCGCCGCGGAGTGGGCTGGGTCCGACCGCCGGCTCCTGTCGCGGCTCTCCTCGCGCGAAGACCGCTGCTTCCCGTCTTCGGTTCCAACTCCTCCTCAACCGTCCCGCCGGCCTTGCCCTCACCCGACTGAAGAAGGTCCTCCTCCTCCTCCGCTCCTGACTCTGGCCGGAACGGTCAGGGCTAGCCGGATAATTCCGACGCGCAATCTGCCGTATGCCTGACACCAGTTTCAGCCCTTCCCGCATTGAAGGTGAGTTGGGTGGCTGTACGCTTCGGCCACTGCTTTTAATCTGTTTCCTTTCAGCGACAAAATAGAAACAGTCAAGTCTATTTATCTCGATCGTGCAGACAGTGTTGAAGAGTGTACCAGTTAAATGAGGCGCGGTGGTGAGGGCTTCGGACCTGATCTATGGATGTAAGGAGGACGTTCTTCGAACTCTAGGCGCGTCGGAGGCGGAGGGTTGTTTCTGGCTCCACGCGAATTCCATTCAGGGCCGCCTGTCTTCCGGTCGGGAAGTCCATAGGGTCGGACCCTCAACCTGCATTCCCTGGGCACAACAGGAGGAAGGACGAGTCAGATGAGGGAAGCGTCGGGCTGCGTCAGAAAGGGCCTCAGATGCCGGAAGAGGCTGTATCTCCTACTCACTGCCGTGCTCGTGCTGGTTTTCGGAAGCGCCCACGGCATGCCCGCTTCGCCCACGGACGAAGCGAGGGTCCCGCACTACTTCGGACCGTACCCCAACTGGGCCCTCAGCCCGCTGCCGGTCCAGAACGCCGACGGCACGGTCTCCGGGGGGATCCGCAAGTTCATGGACGGCCTGCCGCTCCTCGGCCCGGCCGGGGCGAACAACCTCGGACAGTACCTACCGGTCGCCGTCCCGGACACCACCTCGTATCCCGGGGCAGACTACTACGAGATCGGGCTCGTCCAGTACCGGGAGAAGATGCACTCCGACCTGCCGCCGACGCTGCTGCGCGGGTACGTGCAGCTCGGGGGCAGCGTCCCGCTCTCGAACGCGCTCGTCGATGGAACGACCGTGCCCGTCGCCGGCCACGCGGGCGTGACGGCTCCCCATTATCTCGGGCCCGTCATCGTGGCGACGAAGAACAGGCCGGTGCGGATCCTCTTCCGCAATCTCCTGCCTACGGGGGCAGGCGGCGACCTGTTCCTGCCGGTCGACTCCACGATCATGGGCGCGGGGATGGGACAGATGATGGATCCGTACGACCCTGCCCCGACGGTCGGCGGCGACGTCATGGACCTGGTACGCAACTCCATGTGCAACGAGTCTCCCAAGGGACCCGAGTGCTTCAAGGACAACCGGGCGACGCTCCACCTGCACGGCGGCGTAACGCCCTGGATCAGCGATGGTACGCCCCACCAGTGGATCACTCCGGCCGGCGAGAGCACCCCCTGGCCGAAGGGCGTGAGCGTGCAGAACGTGCCCGACATGCCCGATCCCGGCCCGGGCGCCATGACGTTCTTCTACACGAACCAGCAGAGCGCGCGGCTCATGTTCTACCACGACCACTCGTGGGGGATCACCCGCCTGAACGTCTACGCGGGCGAGGCCGCCGGATACCTGATCACGGATGATACCGAGAAGGCCCTGGTCAGCGCCGGCGTCATCCCGGGCGACGCCGACACGATCCCCCTCCTCATCCAAGACCGGACCTTCGTGCCCGGTTACGCGCAGCTCTACGGCGACATCGCTTCGGGCGTGTACGGGCAGGACCCGACGTGGGATGAGGCCAGGTGGGGCGGAGAGGGCAACCTCTGGTATCACCACGTCTACATGCCGGCCCAAAACCCCGGCGACGCGGGCGGCATGAGCGGCTACGGGCGCTGGATGTACGGCCCGTGGTTCTGGCCCCCGGCCGGGGACGCCAAGTACGGCCCGATCCCGAACCCTTACTTCAACATGGACCCGGCGACGAACTTCACGACGGCCCTGGCGACGCCGTGCGACCTCAACAATCCGGCGACCTGGCAGTACCAGACCGACCCCTTCTGCGAGCCCGAGCTCATCCCGGGCACGCCGAACGTCTCCGCGGGGATGGAGCAGTTCAACGACACGCCGATCGTCAACGGGACCGCGTACCCGACCCTGACGGTCGAGCCCAAGCCTTATCGGCTGCGCATCCTCAGCGCCGCCAACGACCGGTTCTTCAACCTCCAGTGGTACGTGGCCGACGCCTCCACGCAGAGCACCGCTCTGAACGGCCTCGGCCAGCCCATCGGCGCGACCGAGGTCGCCTTCAACGCCGCCGAGCTCGCCGCCGCCCAGGAGGACCCGGTGGTCTTCCCGACCCCCGACACCGCTCTGAGCCCGCCCGGGCCGAGCTGGATCCAGATCGGCACCGAGGGCGGGTTCCTTCCGGCCCCGGTCGTCATCCCACCGCAGCCGACCACGTGGATCAGCGACCCGACGAGGTTCGACGTCGGCAACGTGGACCAGCACTCGTTGCTCCTCGCTCCAGCGGAGCGCGCGGACGTCGTCGTCGACTTCTCCGCCTTCGCCGGCCGGACGCTGATCCTCTACAACGACGCGCCCGCGGCGTTCCCGGCGCGAGTGCCGAGCTACGACTACTACACGGGCGCCCCGGACCAGAGCCCCATCGGCGCCCCCGGGGTGCTGCCGGGCTACGGGCCCAACACCCGCACGATCATGCAGGTCAAGGTCAACGCCGGTGGCGGTTCGGCCTTAAACCTGGCCGCGCTCCAGACGACCTTTCAGGCGACCAGCCTCGGCGGACAGGGGGTCTTCGAGAACGGGCAGCATCCCATCATCGTCGGACAGGCCGCCTACAACTCGGCCTACAACACGAGCTTCCCGGCCAACAGTTGGTGCAACGCGCCCGGTAGTAAGAGCACCAGCTGCGACGGGTTCGCCCGGATCTTCGAGCAGGGCGGCGACCTCTTCGGGTTCAACACCTTGGCGGCCCCCACGGCGAAGCTCCAGATCCCGCTGCAGCCGAAGGCGATCCACGACGAAATGAACGCGTCGAACTTCGACGAGTTCGGCCGGATGCAGGGGAACCTCGGCCTGGAGACCGTCCCGGCGACACCGGGGCTCCAAAACGTCATCCTCTATCCGTACACCTCGCC
>JACRCS010000669.1 GCA_016218905.1 Deltaproteobacteria bacterium | reverse complement strand
GTACTTCGACATACCCATCGCCCTGGCCGCGCAAGCCGGCCTGCCGCTCCGAAACCTCGCAAAGAAGGTGCTCCCGGAGGCGCAAATCCCGTTCTACGTCGGGATCTTCAACCCGCTCCTGCATCGGCACCCCCTCTTCTTCCTCGGCTCGGTCGGCATCGCGGGCGGCTGGGTCTCTTTTGCCTCTATCCTCTTGCGCTTCACGCTCACGGTCGGTGCGGCGTTCATCCTGATCGCCACGACGAGCTTTCATGGCGTCTGTCTCGCACTCGCGAGGCTCGGAGCACCGCGCATCATGGCCAATCAGCTCCTCTTCCTGTATCGATACCTGTTCGTGCTGGGGGACGAGGCGATGCGACTGGTGAGGGCGAGAGCCCTGCGGTCCTTCGATGGGCGGGGAATGGGAATGCGGGTCTACGGCCACATGCTCGGGCACCTCCTGCTTCGCAGCCTCGCTCGGGCACAGCGGGTGCATCTCGCCATGTGCTGTCGCGGCTTCGACGGGGAGATCCGGCTCCTGAGGCGACTGAAACTCGGCGGCCGCGAGGTCGCGTTCACCCTCGGCTGGTCGGCGGCGTTCCTCGTGCTCCGCCTCTACAACGTGCCCCAACTCGTGGGCGGGCTCGTGACGGGGTTCGCCCGATGAGCCATCACATCGTCGAGGTCGACGGGCTCACCTTCGCGTACCCCGATGGCACACCGGCGCTCAACGGGGTGTCCTTCCGGATCGTTCACGGCGAGTCCGTGGCGATCGTGGGGGCAAACGGCGCCGGCAAGTCCACGCTTCTCCTGCACCTGAACGGCTATCTCACCCCGGTCCAGGGGAAGGTCCGCATCGGTGACTTTCCCCTCACGAGAGAGACCGTCCAGGACGTGCGCAAGACCGTGGGAATGGTCTTCCAAGATCCCGACGACCAGCTCTTCATGCCGACCGTTTCCGAGGACGTGGCCTTCGGACCCCTGAACCTGGGCCTGCCCCCGGAGGAGGTCGAAACCCGGGTGACCGAGGCGCTGGGCCGCGTGGACGCCTTGCGGCTCAAGGACCGGCCCCCCTACAAGCTCTCGGGCGGCGAGAAGCGCGCGGTCGCGATCGCTACGGTGCTGGCCATGTCGCCGAGCATCCTCGTCATGGACGAGCCCACCTCGAACCTCGACCCGCGGGCCCGCCGCCACCTCATCGAGTTGCTTGGGACGTTCCACCACACGAAGATCATCGCGACCCACGACCTGGACATGGTCCTCGATCTCTGCGACCGCACGATCGTGATGCGCGACGGCCGGGTCACGGCCGACGGCCCCACGCTCGACATCTTCCGAGACGACGAACTGCTCGAGGCGAGTCACCTGGAGAAACCGCTGCGGATGCAGGGGTGCCCGGTGTGCGCCGGCGTGAGGCGTCCGTGCCACGCCGACCACGAGCACTCTCACGCCCCCTGAAAGAGCGGACACCCTCAGGGATTGGACCCCATCCTCCCGGCTTGCCCGCCGCGCGCGGTCTGGTAGCCTAGTCCCGCCGGACGAAGAACCACCCGAAAAACCGTAGAACGAGGTCTCCCACTCCATGGACGGATGCGGTCCCAGGCACCGGACAAGAGCGCGCGAGGCCCCACGGGCCCTCCGGGGGCTCGGGGACCGAACCGGCGTCGCGCTCAGTTTCCTGGCTCTCGCCCTGCAACTCCTTCTGCCGCTCGTCGTCGTCTGCAAGACCTACCGAACGCTCACCCCCCAACCCCCGTCGTGTTGCTGCTGCCGGGCTGGGCACCCGGGAGAGAACACCCCGAGGCTCCAGCGGTCGCCCCACGCCCCGCAGACGCCCGCGACACCCTGCCCCTACTGCACGGCGATCTCGCCGTTTCAGCACGCGCGCTACCAGGCCTCGTTGGTCTTCTTCGCAGGCCGGTCACCGATCGAGGCGGCGACCCCGTCGTGGATTTCGGCCGAGCTGCCGCCCGCCGATCGGACCCCGTGCCAGCCTCGAGCTCCGCCCCCCTTCGTCTGACCCCACCCGACGACCGCCGATCCTTCCCTCCCTTCCGGGCAACACCGGCCGCTGCGTGCTGGTCTTCGCGCCGTAGTGGTTCGCCCCTCCATCGCAGGAGACGCCATGAGAATGCGCCTGACCCTCGCCGCGGCCCTCGCCGCCCTTGCCTCGGGATACGGGGCCGCAGCGACGGAGAGCCTGATGCTCGACGAGATCGTGATCCGGGGCCAGACCGAGTCCACCCGAGAGGAAAACCTGACGATCAAGGAGGTTCGCGAGAGCCCCGCCCGAGACGTGGGCGAGGCACTCCAGCAGGTGGAGGGCGTTGCCACCGTGCGAAAGGGCGCCATCGCCAACGACGTCGTGGTCCGAGGCTTCCAGAGAGACAACATCAACGTGCTCGTGGACGGCGCGCGCGTCCACGGCGCCTGCCCCAACCGGATGGACTCGCCCGCCTTCCACTATGACTTCGCCGAAGTGGAGCAGATCCAGATCCTCAAGGGACCCTACGATCTGGAAAACCCGGGGAGCCTCGGAGCGCTGGTGGACGTGAAGACCAAGACCCCGCCCCCGGGCGTCGGTGCCCAACTCATCGGTACCTATGCTTCCTATGACTCGAAGAACGTCTCGGGCGTCGCGTCCTACGGAGCGCCTCGGTTCGACGGCCTCGTGGGTTACGCGTATAAGGACTCGGGCGTCCCCAAAGACGGCGCCGGGGAACGAATCACCGAGATCTACCCCGGGAGCCCCGCCGACCCGAACTTCAAGAACGCCTACCAGGGCGACGCTGCCGACTCGCTCGCCTACGTCATCAACACGGCCTGGACCAAGTGGGGACTCAACGTCTCCCCCGAGGCGCGCACCGAGATCGGCTACTCATACCAGGATGCCGAACACGTCCTCTACCCGTTTCTGCTGATGGACGCCCGGTACGATTGGACGAACCGCGCCAACTGGATCTACCGCGCGACCAAGGTGGCTCCGCACCTTGCTGAGTTGCGTCTGCAGGCCTACTGGGACGACGTGAACCACGTCATGGACAACAGCCTTCGGCAGGCTCCGGTGCTCCCCGCGGTCGCCGCCCCGGGCGGCTACACCATGCGCAGCTCGGCCGAGGCCACGACCTGGGGGGCGAAGGTCGGCGCCACCGTACCGGCCGGCCCGGGATCGCTCAAACTCGGCGCCGACTACTACGACCGCAACTGGAACGTCAGCACCCGGCTCCAGTCGTTCGCGGCCGGCGCCTGGACGTCGACCGAGCAGCCGATGATCCCCGACGTGACGTCCACGAACGTGGGCGCCTACACCGAGCTCGGCTTCCCCCTGGGCGGCCGCGTCGACCTCAAGGCCGGCGTCCGCGCCGACCTCACCGCGGTCGACGCCGGCCACCTCTCGGCCCAGCGCATCGCCACCGTGTACGCCCCCTACTACCCCGTCACCGACCTCGACGACTCCCAACGCTTCCGCGAGTGGGGCGGCAACCTCCAGCTCACCTACCGGGCCGGCGACGGAGTGGAGCTCTTCGGCGGGCTGGCGCGCGGCGCGCGGCCTCCCGACCCTCAGGAGCTTTACATCGGCCTGCGACGGATGGGAACGAACTGGATCGGGAACCCGGAGCTGGGCGCGCCCGTCAACCAGGAGGCGGACGTCGGCGCGAAGTTCTTCGGGGATCGGTACTACGTCAACGTCTCCGTCTTCTGGAGCCGGGTCGACGACTTCATCAACGTCGTAGACCTCCCGGACCCGGACGGCGCGGGCTCCCTCCTCGCCGCGCGGAGCTACGACAACATCGACGCGCGCCTGTGGGGTGGAGAGATCGGGTCGCAGCTCTCCCTGCCGGCCGACGTCTTCCTCAAGGGATCGGTTTCCTTGGTGCGCGGCCGGAACCTTTCCGACGACACGTGGCTCGCGGAGATCCCTCCGCTGAAAGGGACCGTCGGGCTGCGCTACGAGGGGAGCCGATTCTTCTGCGAAGTCGCGGAGAACTTCGCCGATGGACAGAAGCGCGTCGACGAAGGCCTCAACGAAGAGGAGACCGCCGGTTGGGCGACCACGGACCTCAAGGCCGGTGTTCGGCACCGGGGCCTGACGGTGCAGGGGGGCGTGAACAACGTGCTCGATCGCTTCTACTACACGCACCTGTCGTACCAGCGCGATCCGTTCGCCAGCGGCTTCAAGGTGCCAGAGAACGGGCGCAACTACTTCCTGACCGCAACCTGGGAGCTGTGACGCCCCGTGGAACCGCGAGACGACCACCACCTCCTGACGCGGGCGCCCGGCCGGGCCGCCCTTGTCTGGGCGTTCGCCGTCTCGCTGCTCCTCCACGGATCGGTCGCCACGATCCTGGTGAACCTGAGGAGGGTCGGGGGCACGGCACCGCTCCCGGCCCTCTCCGTTGTGGAACTCATCCCTATGGAAAGCCCTCGCTCGCCGCCGGTCCCGCCGGCACCTCGGCCCGCTCCTCCCCGGCAGACCGTGCCGCCGGCCCTGCTGCGGGGCCCGGACCCCGCCCGCATCGCGCCGGAGCGGATCCCCGAGCGACCGACGGAGAGGCCGCTGGAGCCCCCCCGCCCGCCATCTCCCGCGTCACCGGACCTCAAGGCACCGGGCGAGGCTCCGGGCCCTCCTGCGCTGCCGAGACCCGCTCCACCTCCGCCCAGCGCAGGGCCGGCGGCCACCGAACCCACGACCGGCGCCCCGCCGGGCATGACCCGCTCGGCGCTCCCCGCCCCCGGCGATGGAGAACGTCGCACGGTATCCTTTCCGGCATCGCCCGGAGCCGCGCAACTGCCACCCCTGCCGAGAGCCGCTCCCCCAGCGGCTGCCCGCGCGCCCGCGTTCCCCGGATTCCCTCCGGTCGGCACGTTCGGCGGTGGCCCTGCGCGAAACGGCGTTCCGGCCCTCTCCACAATGCCGTCAACCACTTCGGCCACAAGTCCGCCCAAAGCACAGCCGTCACCAGGAACCCCGTCGCCATCATCGCCGGGGGTGCCCACCGGAGACGCCGTGGGCGCAGGGGCCTACCAGGGCACGGTGAGAAGCCTCATCGAACAGCGCAAGCAGTATCCCCTTTTCGCCCGCAAGGCGGGGCACCAAGGTGTGTGTCTGATTCGATTCGTCCTCACGCGCAGCGGGACCCTTGAATCGGTGACCGTCGCGAAGTCGTCCGGCCGAACGACGCTCGATGAGGCGGCCTGCTCGGCGGTTCGGCGAGTGGGCCGTTTCCCGCCGGTCCCGGACATCCTCTCGGGAGACCGAATCACTCTGGAGGTCCCGATCGCCTTTCAGCTGGGCAGTTACTGATCTTCGGCCACCTCGGCACGCTTGCGGGCACCTCGACGCTAGCGATACACTGAGCCCGTTGGATCCACTCGTGCCGTTGGCCGCGGCGGGAAAGGGGGAGCCACCGTGAGAGGGAGTCGAGCGAGACGCCTCGTCTGGGGGGCGGGGGTAGCCCTCCTGTTCTGGGCCTTGCCTGCGCCGCTCGCCGCAGAGGGTTTCAGCGAGAAGCCGACGTACATCGATCCCGCCCTGAAGGGCTGGGTGGCGCCCCTCAGGACCTTGCTTTTCCAGGTAGGGTGCGGCGAGTTCTACTCCGTGTACGGGATCTACATCGGCAATCGCCGAGAGCTCAACGTGCTGTCCCGCTCGAAGCTCACGCTGCGGCGGTTCGAGATGCCCAAGCTGCAGCGCTTCGCCGACAAGCTCACCGACGCCTTGGCACCCGTGGCCGCCGACCTCGCGCGAAGGGAGATGATCGAGGGCGTGGTCTTGGACTTCTACGCCATGCACCTCAAGGGCAACCTGCTCGAGCTCGAGGTGTACGAGTCGTGTCTGCCGGCCCGGTCGGTCAAGCTCGACGAGCCGGTGCCGTTGTGCCTCGTGGAGCGTCGGCAGGCCGAGATTCCGACCCCCTGACGCCCCGTCACGCCGCAGGTTCCGGCGTCCCCTCCAGACCGATCTCCGCCGCGACCGAGCGCATGCCCTCGATAGTGTCGGCGATGAGGTCCCCCACGTCCACCCCGAGAAGCGCCGCCCCCCGCTCGATGACGGATCGGTCCACACCCGCTGCGAACGCCTTGTCCTTCCACTTCTTCTTCACGCTCTTTGCCGGCAGGTCGAGCACGCTCTTCG
>JACRCS010000668.1 GCA_016218905.1 Deltaproteobacteria bacterium | reverse complement strand
TGCCCTGGCCGGTAACCGGAAACTGGCCGGCGCTTTCGACCAGGCGGTCTCGGCTCTCTCGGACGCCGGATTTCCCCGACGGTACGTCGCCGCCTGGACCCTGGGAGAGCTGGGGGATCGACGTGCCGTCGGCCCGCTGATCGAAGCGATCTCGCGGGAGCACGGGGAGGTCGCCCGGGAAGCTGCCCGGTCCCTGGTCATGTTGGGGAAGGCGTCGAGCGGTCCTCTCCTCGTGGCCTTGCCCGGCCTCACGGGCGAGGCGAGGGGGTATGCCCTGCGGATCTTGGGAGAAGTCCGGGATCCCGCCGCCCTCGGGGCCCTGAGCTGGGCCCTCTCCGACCCCGCGACCCGGGCGGACGCCGCGTGGGCGCTGGGAACGCTCGATCGACACGAGGCCTGGAATGCTTTGATGCCGCTGCTCGACGATCCGGAGTGGCGGGTGAGGCTCGAGGCCTGCCGGTCGCTGGGTCTCCTGGTTGCGAAGGAGGCGGAGAAACCGCTGGAGCGGCTCCGCACGTCGGACCCGGAGCCCGCCGTGCGGGAGTGGGCGGCGAGAAGCCTCGCGCTCCTGCGGGGGCGCCCGCAGACGTTCCCCGACGCGTTGGGGGAGCTCATTGAACCTGAGAACCTCTACCGGTAGGTGCTCGCCTTTGAGACCTTTCGACCTCTATCGGGCTCCGCTGGTCGGCCCACTGCTGCGAAACCGTGGGCCCCAGCAGGTGCTCCAGTTGTCGCTGGCGGCCGGTTACGGCGTCATCGCTGTCCTGGGGTGGGGTCGAGACGGGATCCCGGGGATTCCCGAGCTTCACCCTCGACTGTACACGCACGCCACGACGCTCCTGTTTTGGATCGTGTGGTTCATGGGCCTCGTCCTCCTCGCACCGGTGCTCGGCCGGGCGTGGTGTGGCGCGTGCCCGCTCGGCGCCGCGGCCGACTTCCTCGGGAGGCGGGGTCTGGGGCTCCCGTGGCCACGGTGGCTCGTCTCCGGCCGGGGTATGCTCGTCGTGTTCGTCGGAGGCGTGGCGGCGGTTCTCTGGGGCGAGGCTACCAAAAGCCCCCATCGCACCGCCGTGTTCATCGCAGCGGTGGCTGCTGCTGCGGTGCTTTCGGGGCTCGTTTGGCGGCGTGGAGCCTTCTGCAAAGGTCTGTGCCCGGTGGGCTCGGCCTTGCATCTGTACAGTCGCCACGCCCCTTTGGCGGTCCAGCCGATCGATCCCGAGGGCTGCCGCCGCTGCACCGACCGCTCGTGCACCGACCGCAAAGGGTCGTGGCATCGGTGGGGTGAAGGGAACCTGGTGGTTCAGCATCGGGTCTTTCGGTCGGGCTGCCCGGTCGCGCTTTACCCGCCGGCCATGGACCCGGGAGCCTGCCTGCTGTGCCTGCGGTGCGTGCGGCAGTGCTCCCGGGGCAATCTGGGGGTGCTCTGGGGGCGGGCTGTGGCGGCTCCCGGGATCGACTCGGCGAGGTCGTGCCTGCTGGTGCTTCTGTCAGGGCTCGTCACGCTAGCGCTGCTCCGCACCTGGCCCGAAGCCAAGGGCGCCCTGACCCCAGGCGTGTTCCCGCCGGTGTGGTGGTCCGGGCTGTGGCTGGGAGTGGGTCTCCCGGCGGCTCTGCTGGTCGGCCCTGGAGTTCTCAGCGCCGTCGTGTCTTGGAGTCGCGGCACGCCGGTGGAGCCGCCCGGGCCCGAGATCGACCCCCCCCGTGCGCCTTTCGCTCAGAGGTGTAGAACAGGAGTTGGGGCTACGGTCCGGAGGTGCCTGCCCGCCTTCGTGGGGCCGGTCCTCGGGGCCCACGCAGTGCTGGCCCTGGTCAAGCTCAACGCCAAGCTCGCGTACGTTCCTTACCTGGCCTACGATCCTTCGGGAGTGTCGACCTACCTCGCCATCCACGTGGCCAGGGCCCTTCCGGTTCCTGACCTGCTCGTGCCTCTGGGCTGGCTCCGGTGGAGCGCGCTCGGATGCCTGGTGCTCGGTGTCGTTGCCGGCGTTCGCACTGCGCGCCAAACTTGGAGGTGCTCTGCGGAGCCAGTGGCCTTCGCGTTGTATGCGCTGTCCTTCGCGGCGCTCTCCACCCTCCTTTCCGCAGCGACCGTCCACTGGCTCTTTCCCTGGGGGAGGTGAGGGGTGGCCGGCCATCCATGAAGACTCAAACAACGTGGTGCCGGCGACCGTTTTGGTGGTTCGAGCGCCAGGAGCGGGACCGGCTGACGGTGAGCGAGTGGCTGGTGAAGCCCGGGGAGGCGGTGGCGAAGGGGCAGACGCTCGCGGTGGTGACCACGCGGCGAAGCGAGTGGACCGTGGCGGCGCCGGCGAAGGGGGTGTTCGGGCGGGAGATCAAGCACGAGGGCGATCCGGTGGCGCTCGGGGAGGCGATCGTCTCTGTGGAGACCGTCCCGGAGGTCTGGAAGGCGCAGTACGGGAAGTAGGGTACGAGGTTCCGCGCAAGAGACGCAGAGAGGGAGGCTCGGCGGGGTGACCACGTATGAAGTCGTCGTCAAACCTCGCGCCGTTAAGGATTTAGCGGTGTTGTCACGCGCCGACGCGGCCCGGGTAGTCGAGGGCATCGCCGAGCTCGGGAAAGGACTTTCGGGTGACGTGAAGCGCTTGTCGAACCATCAGCCCGAGTATAGACTGCGCGTTGGCCGCTATCGCGTGCTGTTCGAGGTAGAGGCTGAGAACGTCGTCGTGTACCGCGTGCTGCACCGACGAGAGGCCTATAGGTGAAGTGATGATTGAGCTGCATCCGTCTTTCCTTCCTGCAAAGGGGAAGAAACAGTTTGCCGTGCTGCCGTACGAAGAGTTCCTTGCCCTCCAGCAACTGGTCGAAGATCTGGAGGACTTGCGGGAGCTTCGTGCAGCGAAAGAGGACGAGGGGGAGGCAGATGTTCTCACCCTTGACGAAGTGCGAAGGGAATTGGACCTGGACGCTGACCGCTGACAGCACCCACAACCACGCGGAGGTGACACCATGAAGAAGACCACGTATGTGAAGCCCAAGGTCGTCGGGACGTCGAGTGTCCACCCCTGCTGAGGGGGGGCGACCGCGACTACCGAGAGGGCCGGCGCAAGCCGGCCCTTCGTCGTGAAGCAACCCTCTCGCCTCTCGGGGCGCAGGCACGGGGTGGAAAGTCGCGCGGGAACCGGCTATCGTGGCGGAACTCGATGTCACGTGCGGTCGCGTTCTTGTGGCGGGAGTCTTCAGGAGACAAGAGATGCCTCAGCCGACCCTGGTTTCCCCGATGACGGCGGCAGAGTACCTGGAGTGGGAGAAGCAAAGCGCCGTGAAGCACGAGTACGTGGCAGGAGAGGTCTTCGCGATGTCCGGGGCTTCGGACGCCCATGTGACCCTCTCCCTGAAGCTCGCCTCGATGCTCCTCGGCCACCTCGCTGGCGGTCCGTGCAGGACGTACATGGCGGACATGAAGGTCAAGCTATCGCCCATACAGGCCTTCTACTACCCGGACGTGTTCGTTACGTGCGACGAGCGGGATCTCTCCAATGATTACTTCAAGGAGTTCCCTCGATTGATCGTAGAAGTGCTTTCCCCTTCTACGGCAGCCTTTGATCGAGGACTCAAATTTGAGCACTACGCGAGTCTTCCTGATCTGCAGGAGTACGTGCTGATGGACAGTGAACGCCGAACGATCGACTGTTTCCGACGCAAGGACGGGGGCGAGTGGGTCCTGCACCGCTACAGGCCGGGTGAAGAGGCCCGGTTCGAGAGTCTCGGCTTCGCGTTTTCCATCGACTCCCTCTACGAGAACGTCCGGCTTCCCTCCGCTTCTCCTGTTCTTTGAGCGTCGTCGCGCCGTGTTTCATCCCAGGAGCCGACTTGCTGGCCCCTACTCGCTGACCGCTTCGTTCCTCATTTGCATGGTGAAAGAAGCGCACGCGAAGCCCAAAGTCGTCGGGACGTCGAGCGTCCACCCCTGCTGAAGGGGGGCGACCGCGACTACCGAGAGGGCTGGCGCAAGCCGGCCCTTCGCTTTGGTGGGAGTGTGAGTGCAACGAGGCCGGGCCTGAGTGGGGTTCTGGGTCCTGAGGTCACGGCGTCGTGTGCTCGGACGTTCAGCGGTCGAGATAGCGCAGAATCGCTGCGGCGAACTGCTCGAGGTCCCCGAGACGTCGCTGGACGAGCCCGAGCACCACCGCGTCGTCGATCGTTCCGTAGGCGTGGACGATCAGGTTTCGAAACGACGCCATCTTCAGGAGGTCGGCGGCAAGGTCCTCGGGGAGGATGCCCTCCTCCGCCAGCACCCGGAAGACATCCTTGTTGTCCTGCGGTTCCCGAAATCCCTCGTCGGCGATGATGTGATGGCCGAGGTCGAGGCAGGCCTCGATGGCGATGTGAAGTGTGCGTTCCGCGAAGCGCCGAGTACGCACGTCGGAGGCGTACTGGGTGTAGGTGAGACCCTTCAGGCCGCGCAGGTCGGCAAGGTACTCGTGCAGAAGACCGAGGAGTCTATCCGCCACGGGGCGAGCGACCATGGGAGACCTC
>JACRCS010000667.1 GCA_016218905.1 Deltaproteobacteria bacterium | reverse complement strand
CGCCGGCCTCTCTTCCGTCACCCCGGCACGGATTGCCGGGGTCCAGCGCCCAGGAGGGTCATCCATGGCGTACTGGATTCCGGCGTCCATGCCGGAATGACGAAGAAGGTGAGACGCGGTCCCCAGTCACTTGGAAGTCTTGGTACCGAAAACCGAGAACCGAAAACCGGTCCCCGAGAGCACCTCAGGGCTCGAAGAGCTCGGGAGTGCTCTCGGGGAGCGTCTCTACGTCGCGGAGTTTCCGCTCGACGGCTCGGGAGCGCTGTTCGGAGAGCTCGATCTTGGACGAGGCCTCCTGGAGCTTCTTCTTGACGTCCTCGAGGGACTTGCCAAACTTCGCGAACTCGGCCTTCACGGCCGAGAGCACCGCCCAGACCTCGCTCGCGCGGCGCTCGATGGCCAGGGTCCGGAACCCCATCTGCAGGCTGTTCAGCACCGCGTAGAGGGTCGCCGGTCCCACCAGCACCACGCGGCAGTCCCTCTGCAGGGTCTCGAGGAGCCCGGGGAGCCGCAGGGCCTCCGCGTAGAGCCCTTCCGTGGCCAGGACGAGGAGGGCGAAGTCGGTCGGGTGGGGCGGAGCGAGGTACTTCGAGCGGATCTTGGCGGCTTCGTCCAGGAGCCGGGCCTTCAGCGACCGCCGCGCCGCTTCGAGGGCCGGGCGGTCGCCGGCTTCGTAGGCCTCCTGCAGGCGCTGGTAGTCCTCCTGCGGGAACTTCGCGTCGATCGGGAGGCGCACGACGCAGCCGTCGGGGTCGCGGCCGGGGAGCCGGACGGCAAACTCGACGCGCTCGGCGCTGCCCGGGACGGTGGCGACGTTCCGATCGTACTGGCCGGGGGTGAGGACCTGCTCGAGCAGGGCCTCGAGCTGCGCTTCTCCGAAGGCGCCGCGGGAACGGATGTTCGTGAGGATCCGCTTCAGGTCCCCGACTCCGCTGGCGAGCGCCTGCATCTCGCCAAGCCCCTTGTGGACCTGCTCGAGCCGCTCGCTGACGAGCCGGAAGGAGTGGCCGAGCCGCGTCTCCAGGGTCGTCTGGAGGCGCTCGTCCACCGTGGCGCGGATCTGCTCGAGCTTTGCCTCGTTCTCCTGGCGCATGCGCCCCAACTCCGAGGCGAGACGGTCCCGGACGCCCTCCAGCGCCGACGCCTGCTCTCGCCGGGCCAACGAGAGGCCCTCGGCCTGCCCCGCGTGGAGGCGTTCGAAGCGGGCGTCGAGGGTACCGAGGAACGCGAGCTTCAGCTCCTGGAGGTGCGTGGTGAGCTGGAGCGCGAGCTCGGTCTGGCCCCTCGCGGAAGAGGCTCCGGCCTCCCGGAGGGCGCCCTCGAGGGCCGAGCGGAGCTGGTCCACCCGAGCCGAGAGTCGGGCCTCCGCCTCGGACGCGGGAGCTCCGGGAGAACGGCGCAGGACCAACAGCCAGAGCCCCGCGACGCAGAGCAGGAGCAGGGCGCAGAGGAGAAGGACGGGGAGCCATGGAGAACCGGCTGGCACGTGCAAGAGCCCTCCCGGACGGCTGGGAGACCGAACCCCGGACGCGCGAGCGGACCGGCGCCCGCCGGGCACTCTACCACCGGCGCGCGGGGGGCCGTCAACGGGAAGGCCTGCTGCTGTGGGCGCTCGCCTGCGCGCTCCTCCCGACGCTCGCCCGCGCCGAGCCCGCGCCCCTCGGAGCGCGGAACCTCGCGCCGCAGCATCTCTTCCTGCTCGACCCGGGTCCGGACCTCCCCGAGCGCCTCGCTCCAGGGAAGACGCGGCTCGGGATCGACCTCGCCTACGCGAGCATCTTCACGAACCGCGCGGGATCCAACTCCGACGCCCTGCTCGATATGGAGGTCGCTCGGGCCGACCTCCGTTACGCCCTCGGCGTCGGGCGAATGGAAGTCGAGTTCGACCTTCCCCTCCTCTGGACCGGAGCCGGCCTCTTCGACTCCGTCATCAACTCCTATCACGACGCCTTCAATTTTCCCACCGGCGGCCGAAACACGGCGCCGGAGAACCGCTTCGCCTATCGGATCCGGAGGGGCGCGCGAGCGTTCGACCCCAAGCCTGGCGCAGGCCTCGGTGACGCCGTGCTGTCCGTCAAGTCGGCCGTGGGGTCCCGACGCGACCTCGCCGCCCGCGCCCTCGTCAAGCTGCCCACCGGGAGCCGCAGCAGGGGTTTCGGGAGCGAGCACGCGGACGCATCCGTGGGCCTCCTCGGCGACGCCCGGGCCGGGTGGTTCCGCTTCTGGGGAAACCTCGATGCAGTGTACGTCGGAGGCAGCCCCGACCCGGCGCTGCGGCTCGGGAGCCACTGGGCTCTCGCCGCCGGGGGGACCGCCGCCCTCGACGTCGGCCGAGGCGTGGACGTGCAGCTGGAGCTCCACTACTTCTCGAGCCCGTACGACACGGGATTGAGAGCGCTCGACCGGGACCCCGTCCTCTTCGCCCTCGGTGTCGCCCGGAGCTTCGGGGGACTGCGCGCGAGCTTCGGCATGACCGAGGACGTGGCCGTCGAGACCTCGCCGGACATCGCGCTCTTCCTGAACCTCGCGTGGACCGGCGAGGCGAACGCTCCGCCCCGCTAGAGCGGATCGCCCGAGTGCGCCCGACCTTCCACCCCCGCCTGGTGAACGGACCCTTCGGAGATCCGGCGCTCCTCGTGCGGCTCCTGGGGATGGGCCGGAACGTCTTCTTCGACCTGGGGGACCTTCACGACCTCCCGGCCCGGCCCGTGCTGAAGGCGACCCACGCCTTCGTCTCCCACGCCCACATCGACCACTTCTGCGGGCTCGACACCCTCGTGCGCTACAGCCTGGGCCGACGGAAGACCTTCCGGCTCGTGGGCCCCCCCGGCATCGCCGATCGGGTGGAGGGAAAGCTCTCCGGCTACACCTGGAACCTCGTCGCGTCCTACGAGGAGCCCTTCGTGCTGGAGGTCCTCGAGTGGTCCGAGGGGAAGGCGTCCACAGCCGCCCTCTGGCACTTTCCATGCCAGGAGGAGTTTCGCCGCCAGGCAGGGGGGATCATGGCGCTCCGGGAGGAGGAGATCGGAATCCGGGAGGTCCACCGGGAGACAGGCTTTCGCGTGCTCGCGGCGCGGATGAACCACCAGATCGCCAGCATCGCCTACGCCATCGAGGAGCCCGCCCACGCCAACGTGAACCGCGCCGCCCTCGACCGTCTCGGGCTCGAGCCCGGACCCTGGGTGAGGACCCTCAAGGAAGCGGTGCTCGCCGGCGTCCCGCCGGAGACGCCGATCCCGCTCCCGTCCGGGAAGGAGGCGCCGCTCTCCGCCCTCCTCGAAGCCGGAGTCATCCTCGTGACGCAGGGCCAGAAGCTCGCCTACATCGCCGACTGCGGCTGGAGCCACCCCGAGGTCGAACGGGCCGTCTCCCTCGTCCGCGGCGCCCACGTCCTCTACTGCGAGTCCGCCTTCCTCTCGGAGGACGCCGACCGGGCCCGCGACCGCCACCACCTCACCGCGGCCCAGGCGGGCGAGCTCGCCCGGAGTGCCGGAGTCGCCGAACTCCGGGTCTTCCACTTCTCCCCGAAGTACCGCGACCGGGAGCAGGACTTCCTCCATGAGGCGGCGGAGGCCTTCGGGGGCCCGGTCTCACTGGGCCCCTAGGCGGGCCTGGTCGCCGAAAACCTGCCGCGCCCTCCCCTTGCTTTTGCGCGGCCGAACGCTTCTGTTAGCCTCCTTACGCCCCTCCACGTCGGGAGCGCCGATGGACGACCAAGGCCCCCTGGGCTCGCAGAGCCGGTTGCGGAAGATCAGCCATATCCTCCTTTGGACGGCCCTCTTCTACGGGCTGGCGGTCGGCATCGGCAAGCTCGCGGAGTGGCTGGACGGGAAGTTCTGAGCAGGAGGCGAAGCCCCGCGCAGCCCAAGGATGGGCTGGTTGCGCAGGGGCACGAGCAGGAGGCGAAGCCCCGCGCAGCCCAAGGATGGGCTGATTGCGCAGGGGCACGAGCAGGAGGCGAAGCCCCGCGCAGCCCAAGGATGGGCTGGTTGCGCAGGGGCACGAGCCGCGGCGTCGCGGCGTCGCGGCCTCGAAGGAGGTGCGTTTGAGCCGCTTCAGCCCCACAGCCCTCGCACTCGCCGTCATCCTGATCGCGATCCCCGCTTACCGGGTCTTCGCACCCGCGAAGGTACCGGACCGACTCCTCCGCCTACCGGCCCGGACGACCGCGCCCGTCGCGGAGGTCGCTTCCGAGCTCCGGCGCGTGTCCCTCGTCTTCATGGGCGAAGGGCACGACCGCCACAGCCACCACCTGGCCCAGCTCACGATGATCCGTGCGCTCCACGGGCAAACGAGCCGACTGGCGATCGGTCTGGAGATGGTCCAGGCGCGCCACCAGGCAGAGCTCGATCGGTGGGTCTCGGGGGAGGGCTCGGAGACCGAGATTCGGAAGGCCTTCGAGCGGGACTGGCGCTTCCCGTGGTCGCTCTACCGGGACATCTTCCACTTCGCCCGCGAGCGGCGCGTTCCGCTGGTGGGGCTCAACGTCGACGAGGAGATCCCGCGGCAGGTGGCGAAGAGAGGGTTCGCCTCACTGACACCGGCCGAGCGCGGCCAGATCCCCCCCGTCACGTGCAACGTGGACGGAGCCTACGAGGCCCTCATCCGGCGGGCCCACGGCGCGCACGCCCACGGGGGCTCCTCCTTCCGCCACTTCTGCGAGGCCCAGCGCGTCTGGGACGCCTCCATGGCGTGGCACCTGGTGCAGTTCCTCAAGACCCGCCCTACCTATCAGGTGGTGGTCCTCGCCGGCAGCGGCCACTCCTGGAAGCACGGCATCCCCGACGAGGTCTCCCGCCTCGGGGCCTTCGAGCGCAGCGTGATCCTGCTGGAGGACGCGGTCACGGCAGGCTCCGTGACCGCGGAAGACGCCGACTACTTCTGGCCGGGGCTCGGCTGAGGGAGCAGCTCGAGGATCTTCTCAGCGGCCAGGTAGCCGGGCCTCAGCCGCCCGTCGGGCATGATCAGGGTGGGGGTGGAGTTGATGCCCAGGTCCCTCGCGAGCCGTATCGTCTCGTCGACGGCCTTGGTCTCGCACTTGGCAGGCGGGAGGTCCTTGCCGGCGAGGCTGTCCTCCAGGAGCTGCAGCGACTTCTCGCAGACGATCGCCTTGGCCTTCTCCTTCGCCTTCGGGTGGATCTCGAGCGGGTAGAGCTTGATGTGGAACGCGACCTCCGGCCGAGCCTCGACGACCTTCTTCATCTCGGGCTGGAGCTTCTGGCAGTAGGGGCACTCCGGATCGTCGAAGACGATGATCTTCAGGGGCGCGTCGGCCTTTCCGACGATCACCGCGTCCTCCAGCGGGATCTTCGCGGTCTCGACCCGGAGGATCATCGGGTTCGCCATCAGGTGCCTCTTCGCGTAGTCCAGGTAGACCGGGATCGTCCGTCCCCGATTGGTCACTTCGACCTTCCAGAAGCCCTTGATGTCTCCTTCGCGGACCGCGGTCACGCCCTCCACCATGCCCTTGAGCAGTTGGCCGGCCTCTTCGACCGTGAGCTTGTGGCACTCGGCGCAGGGCTTCGGCCCGCACTGGGCGGGATCGAAGGCGAGCGCGGGAGCGCCGAGGAGGAGAAGGAGCGGAAGGGCTCGAAGGGGGAGCGTCCAGCGCATCGGTACCTCTCGATCTAGGATTACAGGACAGGAGAGAGCGTCCGGCACGCGCCCTCCAGGAAGCGGCGCACCAGAGGCCGGCCGGTGACGTCCTCGAGCCGGACCAGCCGGGCTTCGGCCAGCCAGCCGCCGAAGGTCTCCCGGAGCTCCGAACAGAACGTCGGGTCGGAGGTTGCCACGTTCACCTCGAAATTCAAGTGCAGAGAGCGGTCGTCCAGGTTCGTGGAGCCCACCATGGCCCAGCGGTCGTCGATCAGGATCCCCTTCCCGTGGAGCATGCCCTCCGTCGTCTCGTAAAGGCAGACGCCCTCGGACAGGAGCTCTTCGTAGTACGAGCGCCCCGCCGCCGCCACCATGGGATGGTTGCTCCGGCCGGGCACGAGCACGCGCACTTCCGCCCCCTGCCGGGAGGCGACGGCAAGCGCGGTGATGAGGCTGTGATCGGGGACCAGGTACGGCGTCATGATGTCGACGCGCCGTTCGGCCGCCGCGAGCTGGGCGAGGAGCAGGGGGAAGAGGCTCTCCTCGGCCTGGTTGGGCCCGGAGGGGATCACGTGCAGCCAGGTGTCGCCGGGATCGCCGAAGGGCAGCTCCTCCAGGAGCGGGGCTCCGCCGGCGGAACCCCAGTCCGCTCGGAAAACGGTCTCCAGGGCCGCCGCGGCTTCCCCCTCGAAGCGGACGTGGACGTCCTTCCACGCGCCGAAGCGCAGGTGCCGGCCGAGGTACTCGTCGCCGATATTGATGGAGCCCGTGTAGCCGATGCTCCCGTCGACGACGACGATCTTGCGGTGGTTTCGGAAGTTGATCCGGGACATCTGGAGGGGATCGACCACGGGATGGAAGGGCCGGGCACGAAGCCCCAAAGAGAGATAGGGCTTCAGGAACCCCCCGAACCGCAGCCAGAAGGCGCCCCAGCCGTCGTAGAGGAGATAGACTTCCACGCCCTCGGAAGCCTTCCGCGCGAGGAGCTCGAGAAGACTGCGGCCGGTCGCGTCGCGCCGGAAGACGTAATAGCAGAGGACGACCCGCTTCTTCGCCCGCTCGATGTCCTGGAAGAGCCGCGCGTACTTCACGGCGGCACTCGGTAGGAACTCGAGGTTGCGGCAGCGCAGCGGGGGGATGCCGACGACGTGCGTCGTCCTCGCCATGGGCGGCGGAAGCTCGGGGGGGAACTGCACGCCGCGCGCCCTATCGGCGCCCTTCCGCCGGGAGACCCGTGGCGGGATCCTTCCGAAGAGGAGGTACGCGAAGGTGCCGAAGTAGGGGAGGAAGAGGACGAGCAGAACCCAGCCGAGGGTAGCCCTCGCCTCCTTCTTGCCCGAAAGGATCGCGAGGACGAGCACGAACGCGAGCACGTTGCCCAGGTGCTCCAGGATGAGGCTGAGGACATTCCAGGCCGGCATCTCGCTCCTTACTGACGGGCCTCGTTTGTGCCAGACTACTCAAACCCGCGGCAGTGGGCAAGAAGAGGTACGGCTCCGCCCGGATTCCCGGCGACTCGCGCTGACCCGCGCTCCCCGGGGGGCCGTTGTGGACGTTGCGCGAGCTGCTATGCTGGCCTGGACTTCCACGAACCCGAGGCGCTGGAGGAGTGAGCCATGCGGTTGGGAATCCTCACGGGCGGCGGCGACGTTCCCGGCCTCAACTCCTGCATCAAGGCGGCGGTCTACCGCGCCATCGACGACGGCCAGGAGATGGTCGGCATCCGGCGCGGCTGGGCAGGCCTTCTCCACCTCAACCCGGACGAGCCGAAGAGCCAGGACCAGCACGCGCTCCCGCTCACCAAGCAGAACACCCGGACCATCGACCGCACCGGCGGCACGTACCTCCATACGTCGAGGACGAACCCCGCTCGCGTCCGGGCGAAGGACGTCCCGGAGTTCCTGAAGGGGAGCTTCCCGGTCGACGAGGCGTCGGAGCGGGCGGACTGCACCCCGCACGTGCTGCGCGTCCTGGAGCACCTGAAGCTGGACGGCATCCTCGCCATCGGAGGGGACGACACGCTGAGCTACGCCGTCCGGCTCCACAAGGAAGGCGTGCCGGTCGTCTGCATCCCGAAGACGATGGACAACGACGTCTTCGGGACCGACTACTGCATCGGCTTCTCCACGGCGGTCACCCGGAGCGTCGACTTCATCCACTCGCTGCGCACGCCGACGGACTCGCACGAGCGGATCGCCGTCGTGGAGCTCTTCGGCCGGTACTCGGGCGAGACCTCCCTCATCTCCGCCTACCTGGCCGGGGTCGACCGCGCCGTCATCTCCGAGGTCGACTTCAGCCTCGAGAAGCTCGTCCGCCTCCTGGTCGAGGACCGCGCGGCGAACCCCAGCAACTATGCGCTCATGACGATCTCGGAGGGGGCCAAGGCCGTAGGGGGACAGATGTCGCTCTCGGGCGAGGAGGACGCTTACGGGCACAAGAAGCTCGGCGGCATCGGACAGTTCGTCGCCCGGGAGATCGAACGGTTGACCGGGATCGGCACCGTCTTTCAGCAGCTCGGCTATCTCATGCGCAGCGGCGCGCCCGACGCCCTCGACCGGATGGTCGCGACGAGTTACGGCTTTCTGGCGACCGACCTGATGCTCCAGAAGAGGACCGGGCGCATGGTGGCACTGCGCGACGGGAAGTACACCACCGTCTCGGCGAACATCATCACCGAGAGCAAGAAGCGGGTGGACGTGGACGAGCTCTACGACGTCGAGAACTATCGGCCCAAGGTCGCGCACCTCCTTGGGAAGCCGATGTTTCTGTACTGAGGAGCGGCGGGTGGAGCGAATGGACTTCGTGGACTCGGTGGACCGTGTGGACCGTGTGGACTGAGCGGACCGGCGGGCGGTAGCGCGTCCACGACGTCCAGATCGTCCACGTCGTCCATTCCCCGTGCACGACCGTTGACGCTCGTGCACGGCCTGCTAGGATTGCGCCGTCTGACCTCGGGAATCCGGCAGCCCGAACGTGCGCGGACGACGACGAGATCCCTCGGACGGGATCGGAAGAGGAGGCTTAGGATGAAACCATCGCGCCTGGAGCAGTGGAAGCTCCTGCCCGAGGTCCTGTCACCGAACATCGACCCGTCGAGCTTCCCCTTCGCGACGACCGCCGACGTGGAGCCCCAACGGAGTCCTCTCGGGCAGGAGAGGGCCCTGCGCTCCATCCGGCTCGGCGTGCGCATGCGCGCTCCCGGTTACAACGTGTTCGTCCAGGGCCTCACCGGGACGGGCAAGGAGGCCTTCCTGAAGGAGCTGGTCGCCGCCGAGGTGCCCGACCTCCCCCCTCCGGAAGACTGGGTCTACGTCTTCAACTTCAAGGACCCGGACCGGCCGAAGGCGATCCGCCTCAACGCCGGACAGGGCCGCGAGCTCCGGCGGGAGATGGAGCAGCTCACGGAGACCCTGAAGCGGAAGATCCCCGAGGCCTTCCGGCAGGAGAGGTTCGAGGAGGAGAAGGACAACCTCTCCCACAAGTACGACTCCCAGATCAAGACGCTGCGGGAACAGTTCGAGTCCTCCGCGAAGGACAAGCGCCTCTTCGTACAGCCGACGCCCCAGGGGCAGCTCCTCT
>JACRCS010000676.1 GCA_016218905.1 Deltaproteobacteria bacterium | reverse complement strand
CTGCCGAATGCCTACTTCGACTCGCTGGGCCTGCCGAGATTGGCCGCTCGCTGATCGCTCAACCAACCGAACCGCCGTGTACGGACCCGTACGCACGGTGGTGTGACAGGGACAGCCCGCGAGGGCCTACCTATGTCAATTACTTCTTCCGCCGCGAGGGAGCGGGAAACGACGGCTTTCTTTTCTTCTCGCCGAGGAGGGCGCCCTGCCGAACCCGCACGCCCGCAACAATGACCTTGAGCTCCTGCACCCCGTCTTCCGGAATGCGATCGAACAAGTCCAGGCGGAGCTCGCGAACGACGGCATCCCACTCCGTGTCTTCGAGGCGTTTCGGTTTCCCGAAAGGCAGGCGGACCTCTATGCCCAGGGCCGCACCAAACCTGGGAAGATCGTCCCTGGGCCGAGAACCTTGCAGCGTCGATCGCCGCTTGGAGGGGCTCACCCGAGGCTCCTCCGAGCCCGGAGGTTCCGGGCCGCCCCGGCGATCGCGTAGTTGTTCAGGCCCATTCACGCCGCGAATGCCGTGCAGGCCCTTACCGGCACCGCGCACGAGGGCCGAAGGGGTTACGGTTCGCCTTCCTGCTTGCGCCGCCTCTGGCGCGAGCAGGTGGCAAGCGGCCTGGGGGGGCATTTCGAGCGCGCCAAGCCGGAGGTCAATCTCGACCTCTGCCAACGTGGAGCAAGAGGAGGGGGCACGATGAGGTGTGCACGAGTTCGGTCCATCATTCCGCCGCACATGGTCGAGGAGATCGCGAAGAACGGCCCTCCGGGAGAAGCAGCCAGAGCGCTCCAGAACTTGAGTGCCGCCGCCTACCTGCGGGGCGTCAGGGAGGCCTCGGGTCTTCTGGCACGGGGCGCGCCCGTTGGCTACCTCCAGCGTACGGTCTACGACAATCACGGTGCCGGCGATCGCCCGCCCAGTGGGACGATCGCCCGAAGGGAGAACGATCCTTCTGCCGGCGATTCGGCCGTAGACGAGGCTTTCGAAGGAGCGGGCGCCACGTACAAGCTCTATTTGGAGGTCTACGAGCGGAACTCGATCGACGGCCGAGGGATGCCAATCGTCTCGTACGTCCACTATGAGGAAGGCCTCGACAACGCCTTTTGGGACGGGACGGAGATGATCTACGGCGACGGCGACGGCGTCTACTTCGACCGGTTCACGAAGGCCATCGACGTGATCGGCCACGAGCTCACGCATGGTGTGACCCAATACGAAGCGAACTTCATCTACCGCGGCCAGTCAGGCGCCCTCAATGAGTCGATGTCCGACGTCTTCGGGAGCCTCGTCAAGCAGCGAGTTAAGAAGCAGCGCGCCGACCAGGCTGATTGGCTCATAGGCGAGGGCCTCTTTACCAGTAAAGTCAAGGGCAAGGCCCTTCGTTCCATGAAAGCGCCCGGAACTGCTTACAATGACCCTGTGCTAGGGAAGGATCCACAACCTGACAACATGGCTAAGTATGTAAAGACGCAGAGCGACAATGGGGGAGTGCACATCAATTCTGGCATTCCGAACCACGCGTTCTATCTCGCGGCGATGGACATCGGCGGTTATGCTTGGGAAAAGGCCGGGCGGATCTGGTACATCGCTCTGAGGGATCGGTTGAAGAGCCGCGCAACCTTCACCACGGCCGCAAAGGCCATCGGCAGTGTGGCGAAAGAGCTGTTCGGGGACGGGAGTTTGGAGCACAAGGCGGTCCTGAAGGCTTGGAAGCAGGTTGGCGTCCTGAAGTGAGGGGGCGGTGGGGAGCGGCGTCGCGTTTCGGGCGCCGCTTCCGCTCTGTCGCGGTTGTCCTCGTCCTGCTTGGTGTCGCTGCGGCAGCCGGGCCGGTCCAAGGATCTCGCAGTGGAGGAGGCGTGAAGATCACTTTCGAAAGAACCGGCGGGTTCGGGAACATTCGTCTCTCCGCGACGATCGAGGAGGAGGCGCTTTCGCCTGACGACGCGAGAGAGCTCCGCAGATTGCTCGCGGACGCAGGCGTCGATTCGCTGCCTAGCCGGCTCGTGCCCGAACGACCGGGGCCTGACCGTTTCCAGTATGAGCTCACGGTGGAGGAGGGAGGACGAAGCCACCGCGTGACGGTGAGCGAGGAGGCGATGCCGAATACCCTTCGCCCCCTTATCCGCTGGCTCACGGAGGCCGCTCGGGGCGCAAGAGACTGAGGGATTCCAAGGCTCTGGGGAAGGCCTTCGTGGCCACGCCGGAGCCCAAGGAACTGGCGATCTTTCCTGGAGTTGATCATTTCTGGGTGGGCAGCGAGAGCGCGATGGCCGACCGAGTGGCGCAGTTCTTCGTCAAGTTCCTGAACGCGCCGACCGTCGCGAGAACGAGAGTGTCCGCCTGAGGAACCCCGCCTTGCCTCTTGCCAGGTGGCACCGTATGATGATGCCATGCGTGAAACTCCTGGAGGTTACATGGGATTTCCGTCAACGGCTGCTGACGTATTGGGGGGAACCCCCGTCCTGAATGGGGCGGCTACCTCGGCAGAGGCGATGATCGAGCTCCTACGGATTGGGCTTCCCATCGAGGCGCTCGAAGTCGCGACCCAGACCCTCGGGCTTTCGGCTGAGGAAGTCTCGAGGGTCCTCGGAATTCCCAAGCGAACACTCGCAAGACGCCGCAAAGAGCACCAGCTCTCCCCGTTCGAATCGAACCGTCTGTTCAGACTCGCCCAGCTTGCGGCCCATGCGCTCGATGTATTCGATGACAAGGAGCAGGCCCAAGGCTGGTTCCATGAACCTATCCCCGCGCTCGCAGGCAAGACGCCAGTCTCCATACTCGACACCGAACAGGGGATAACCCTTATTGACGAGGAATTGGTCAGGATAGAGCACGGTATCTTCGCGTGAGGGACCGGGTCTGGCGGATCACCAAGGAGCGGTACGCCACCAACGACCCACTGTCCTGCGAGGGAGCGCGGCTTGCTCCAGGGCGGTGGCACCCGAAAGGCATTCCGGTGCTGTACACCGCGTTCTCTCTCTCCTTGGCTGCACTGGAGGCCTTCGTACACCTCCCCTCTCGGCGGTGGCTTCCTTCAGACCTCATCGCGGTCGAGATCGACATCTCCGCGATCTCCGTCGAGGAGATCGATCACACAAAGCTCCCTAACGGGTGGGACGCACCCTTTCCTCTCGGAGAAACGCAGGAGATCGGAGCTCGCTGGGTCAAGGAGCAACGGACCTGCGGGCTGGACGTGCCGTCCGCGGTCATTCCGTACGAGCGGAATCTCCTCCTGAACCCTGCGCACCCGGGGTTCAGCCGAGCAACCGTCCTCGGCCTGCGCCCCTTCCGTTTCGACGCCCGAATGGCTCGATAGCCGCCAGAGGCAGCTTTCTTCTGGGCTGCCGGTGCCGTCACCGGCGCGTTCTGAATGGTCTCAACGCGACCTGCCCCCCGGCCTGTATCTGCATCTCGCAAATAAGTTGCATAAGTTGCAAGCACCAGCGCCCCGCCCCAGGGGCCCGAGACCACGACCGCCGAGGCGGCGGAGGAACTCCTCCCGGTCCCCGGTCATCGACAACGTCCAAGCGAGCAGATCGAGGCATGTCGGATGTACGAGGGCTTGCGGGCCCCACTCTCGAGGGGTAGGATTTCAGGTACTCGATCGAGTACCGAAAGGAGTCGCGGCATGAATGCTATTCCGGCGCAGGAGATCAAGCGCCGCGGGATCGCGGCGGTGGATGAGCTCATCAAGAAGGGGGACCTCCACGTCATCCGGAACAACAGGCCGCAGTACGTGGTACTCTCAGAGGAGCGCTACCACGAACTGGTGGCGGCGGAGCAGGAGGCGTACTACTCCCGCGTTCGAGCCTCGCTGGAGGACGTCAAGGCGGGCCGAACGAGGACCTTCAAGACTGCAGACGACCTCCTGGCGGCCCTCGACGAGCCCGAGTAGTGTTCCGGATCGTCGCCCCTGAGGCGTTTCTCCGCCAGGCGCGCAAGTTCTTTCGGAAACACCCCGACCTAAAGCAACGCTTTGGCGCCTTGCTGGACGACCTGCAAAGGGACCCCTTCCAGCCTCACCTGGGCCTGCACCCCTTGACCGGCCGGCTCGAAGGGTGCCACGCCGTGCGCTTGACCCATAGCTACCGCGTCACCCTGACTCTGCTCGTCTCGGAGGAGGAGGTCACGCTTCTCGCTATCGGTAGCCACGACGAAGTCTACCGCTGAGAGGAAGGTGCTCGTAGCGAGCCACCTCCGTCTCCCCTCGCGCTCGCGAGGGCAAGGGGGGATACCCCGTTGCACCTCTCCAGGACTGTGGCTGTATCTCGCAAACAAGTTGCATGAGTTGCTAGCGCCCCGTCCCAGGGGCCCGAGACCACGACCGCCGTGGCGGCGGAGGAACTCCTCGCGGTCCCCGTCATCGACAACGTCCAAACGAGCAGATCGAGGCATGTCGGACGTACGATAGTTGGGATCTTCGAGGCCATAACCTATGAAACCTTGCAGCGTCCCCAACGTAAGCGCCGACGGGAGCCCTCCTGCTCGTCCTCGCCGCAGGGCCAGCTTGGGCGAGTTTCTTTGAAGTCTCCACTCCCGAGCCCGCATATCCGGTCCAGCGGCACCTGCGGTACAGCTTCTCCGTACGGAACGAGACGAATCGGCCGATCCCGAAGGGAGAGCTTTGGGCCTACGCTCCCGTGCGCCGGACCGCAACCCAGCAATGCCTCCGGATCGAGACCTCCCCTCCCTGCGACCTCTCGGCGACGAGTCGGGGAATCAGGTTCTTCACTTCGTCTTCGAGGACGTCGCTCCCTTTTCCAGGAGGATCGTTACCGTCCGGGTGGACCTCGCGCTCGCAGAATCTGCGAATGCCGTCCCCGACGAGGATCTCTCGACCTATCTCCTTTCCGACCTTAACATCGAGTCAGAAGCCCCGGACATCCTGCGCCTGGCTGAGTTTCTCAAGAGCGACTCCGCCGCCGGGACGGCCCGACGAATCTTCGAATGGGTAGCCGCCAACGTCGAGTACTCCGGGTACCTGCGCGAAGATCGCGGCGGGCTCCGAGCCCTGAGGAGCCGTAAGGGGGACTGCACCGAATACGCAAGCCTCTTCGTCGCCCTCAGCAGGGCGAGCGGAATCCCGGCCGTGGTCGTCTCGGGGTACGTGTACGCCGGCGCCTCCGTGTTGAGACCCGACGACTTCCATGCCTGGGCCGAGTTCTGGGAGGGCAGGAAGTGGCAGGTCTCGGACCCGCAACGAGAGGCGTTCAATCAGCGCGTGCTCGACTACGTCGCCCTGCGGCGAACGGGTCGAGAGCCGAATCACGGGATTCCCAACATGCACCGCTTTCGCGCCTCCGGGGGAGTCTTGGCGGCGATGCTGCAACCGTAGCTCTCGAAGCAGGCATTTCGTGCAGTGACAGGAGCGGTCGATGACCAGGTTCGCGTCGGATCGTTATCGGCGTCCATCTCTGCTGGCGTTGGTCGTGGCGGTTCTCACTGCTGCTGCCCAGCTCGCCATCCCGCGGCTCGGCTGGTCCGAGACGACGGTGCCGGGCGGTGTCATCACGTGCGACACCACCTGGACCCGGGCGGGCAGCCCGTACATTGTCACGGGTGACGTGACCGTGAGCGGGACGGCCGCGAACGCCCCGCCCGCGGTTCTGACGATCGAGCCCGGCGTGGAGGTGCGCTTTCGGGCGGGAGTTCGGCTGAACATCGGGAGGAAGTACTACGGCCCGTGGTACGGATTACTGGTGGCGAAGGGGACCGGGAGGGTGAGGCTCCGGCCGAGGCTCTCCTCCACGCCGTCAACGGCGGTAACGGTGTATTGCCGCTCGTCTCCGGCGTAGCCGGCGTCCGTGTAGAAGAGACCGGGAATGAGGTCGGGATTCAGCCGCAGCAAGAAGGCGGTCTCGCCGGGTCCCGCCGGCCAAGGAGGGCAAGGAGGGGAAGGATCATTAGCCATCCGACAACCTTGTTTGATACAGTCTGCCCCCAAGGAAGACGCGAGGCGGCGAAGGCCTGCGCCTCTCTCCGCACGCCCGCGTGCGGAGCGGAGGCCCTTCCCGGTCGAGTGTAACGGGTCTTCGTCCGCCTCGGGGCGTCGCGGCCCTGCCTCGTCCGCAATTCCGACGAGAGTGCCCCATGCAGAGACTGTTGGCTGCCGTTTCGATGATGCTCGCGCTCCTCCTGGCGGGCGGAGACGCTTCCGGGGCCGGGGAGCCCATCCGGATCGGGGTGTCGCTCAGCCTGACGGGCCGGTACGCGGAAGAGGCGTCCATGCAGCGCCGCGGCTACGAGCTCTGGCAGCGGGACGTGAACGACCGCGGCGGCATCCTGGGCAGGCCGGTCCGCGTGGTCATCCGCGACGATCGCAGCGATCCCGCCTCCGCCCGCGCCATCTACGAAGACCTGATCGACCGGGAGGGGGTCGACCTCGTCTTCGGCCCCTACTCGGGCACGGTCACGCAGGCCGTGGCGCCCCTGGCCGACGCGCGCGGCTACCCCATGCTGGTGCCGGGGGCGTCGACGGACACGCTCTGGGAGCACGGGTACCGCCACGTCTTCGGCCTCTTCACACCGGGGTCCCGCTACGCGCTCGGCTTCCTCGAGATCCTCACGGAGCACGACATCCCGGAGCTCGCGATCCTGACCCTCCACGAACCTTCGCCGCTCGCCGTGGCAGAAGGGAGCGCGAAGTGGGCGGAGCGGATGGGCCTGCGGGTCGTACACCGGGAGACGCTTCCCAAGGGGTCGACCGATCTCCTCGGCCCCCT
>JACRCS010000664.1 GCA_016218905.1 Deltaproteobacteria bacterium | reverse complement strand
CGAGGTAGCCCACGAGCGTCTCGGGCGACTTCAGGGGTACGATCCAGCGCACCAGGCCGTCGGGCCCGGGCCCCGCGTCCGGGACGAGCGTCGAGCGCTCCAGCGCCCAGCCCGGAGGCAGCTTCTCTCGGAGGACCACCCGTCGGCTGCCGCCGGAGAGGAGCCGGATCCGTACCAGGACCGGTGCGGTCCCGCCGGGGGTGAGGTAGGCGGGCAGCTCCCGCCGTACCGTGATCGCCGGGCGAGCGTTCCACAGGAAGAACGCGAACGCCGCTGCGCCGGAGAGCACGAGGGCGGCCGTCAGGAGGAGGGGGCGTAGCGCCCGCCGGGGCGGGGCTGGAGAGCGGGGCGCAGCCTCTGCGGCCTCGTCTGGAGCCGGACCATCGGCCTCCCGCAGGATCTCCCCGAGCGGGACTTCCAGGGCCCCCGCCAGGGCCTCGGCGTTCTCCCGCTTCACCGCGGAGGTGCGGTTGTTCTCCCAGCGGCTCACCGTATCGACAGTGACGCCGACGACCTCCGCCACGTAGAGCTGGGTCAGTCCCTTCCCCTCCCGCGCGCGGCGGACGGCGGCGCCGTCGAGGCGCAGCGTGGGACCCGGTCGTTGCTCAGGGGGCATGCGGACTGCGTTCTCCTCGGAAGGTCCTCGAGCGGCCCTCCAGTGTACACAACCGGAGGGGGCGTGTGGAGCGGCGTTAGCTGTGGGGCCGTCCGTGCGCACTTGCCGCCTTGTGGGACCCGGAAGCTCCCATTATCGTGGAGAAGTCGCAAGCAGCGTTCCATGAAAGGACGGAAATGGAGATCACGAAACTGAAGCCGAAAGAGCGCAGGGGCCTCGTCGTCGTCATCACGGGCCACGGCAAGGGGAAGACGACGACCGCCTTCGGGATCGCGCTCCGGGCGTGCGGACACGACATGCGGGTTTGTATCGTCCAGTTCATGAAGGGCGACCTCTACACGGGCGAGTGGGACGGGGTCAAGAAGATGGGGTGCGAGATCGAGCTCAAGGCGACGGGGAAGGGCTTCTGCGGGATCCAGGGCAATCCCTATCCCTGGAGCGAGCACCGGGAGAACGCCCAGGAGGCCGTGAAGATCGTCCACGAGAAGATGGCTTCCGGCCGGTGCGACGTGCTGATCCTGGACGAGATCAACAACGCGCTCAAGCTGAAGCTCGTGGACTTGGAGCAGGTGAAGGAGATCATCGCAAAGAAGCCGCCCCTCCTCCACCTGGTGCTCACCGGCCGGGATGCACACCCGGAGGTGATCGAGCTCTCCGACACCGCGAGCGAGGTGGTCGAGATCAAGCACGCGTATCGGAAGGGTATCGAGCCGCAGCCCGGCATCGACTACTGAAGAGAGAGCAGAGGGCCCCGTGGGCGTTCGGGAGGAGATACGGAGCGGCGAGCGAAAGGGCGCCGCCGGCAGAGGCGAGCGCGCCCGCCCCGGAGCCGCCGCCCTGCGACAGCTGGCGCTGGGGAGCATCCGCCGCGCGTTCCTGATCCTTCCGCTCTTCCTCATCATCCCGCTGCTCGCCTTCCAGGTCTGGGTCTTCTCCCGCTGGGTCGAACACGAGAAGGCCGACGAGGCCCGCCTCAACCAGGAGGTCGCCCGTTCCCTCGCCGCCGACTTCGAGGGCTACGTGGACCGGATCGTTCAAGAGGAGCGCCTCATCGGCTCTCTCCTGATCGCGTACGGCGAAGGGGCACGCGCGGGAGCCGACCTCCTGCGGAAGGTCGAGCTCCCGGCCGTTCGACTCCTCCTCTGGGCCGACCCGACGGGCCGAATCCTCGACTCCGACCCGGCCGTCCAGAGGGCGTTCGCCCTGCCGGAGGGCGCGTACCTCGCCGCGCTCAAAGCCGGGCGCCAGTGGGCGGTGAGCGACCTGCTGGCCTCTCCCGCCGACGGACGCCCGAGATTCCTCGTGGCCGGGGGGGTGCGGGGCCCTGGCGGAGACCTCGCGGGAATCGTCGCGGCAGTCGTCGACCCGGCGTTGCTGGGACCGGTCCTCGGGCGAGGCGCCCACACGGGCAGCGACCTCGCGCTCCTCGACGGGCGCGGCCGAGTCGCCTTCCGCCATCCTCCCGGCCGCCCGGGCGAGCCCGGCGGCCTCGGGCCCGCCTTTCCCCAGCTCGCGGAGGCGCTGCGGAGCGGGCGGGAGGTGTCGTTCGTGGCGAGATCGCGGCCGGATTCCGAGCGGCGGGTCTTCACGGCGGTACCGCTCTCCGCGCCCGGGTGGGCCGTCCTCGCCGACCGGCCGCTCATGCACTCTGCGTACGCGGCGGAACGGGAGATCCACAGCGGCGTGGCCGTCCTCTTCTTCCTCGCTGCGGGTTGCTTCCTGCTCGCGTACTTCTACCGGAAGGCGATCTCCCAGCCGCTTGCCCGGCTCGAGGAGTACGCCGCCGCCCTGGGACAGGCGGAGCTGAGGGCGAGGCTGGAGGACGAGGCCGCTCCGCGAGAGCTCCGGCGGGTGACCGAGGCCCTGAACCGGATGGCGGAACGGCTCGAAGGCCGGGAGCTGGAACGGGCCCGGGTGGAGGAAGAGCTCCGGCTGGGGGAAACGAGGCTCCGTGTCTCCAACGCCGCCGCCGCGCTCGGCACCTGGGACTGGGACATCGCCGGCGGCCAGCTCTCCTGGGACGCGAAGTCGAAGGAGCTCGTCGGGCTGGAGCCGGAGACCGAGCCTTCGTTCGACCTCTTCATGTCCCGCATGCATCCGGACGACCGCGACCGGGTTCAGCGCGCCGTCGAGCGGTGCCTCGACACTCTGGAGGACTACGAGTCGGAGTACCGCACCGTCCTGCCGGGGGGCGAGGTCCGCTGGATCCTGGCGCGGGGCAGGGCGCTCGCGGACGAGGCGGGCAGGCCGATCCGGATGGTCGGGGTCGCTCTCGATGTGACCCGACGAAAGGAGTACGAGGCCACCCTCGCGCGGGCCCAGGAGGCGGAGGTGCTCGACCGGGCGAAGAGCGAGTTCATGGCCGTCGCGAGCCACGAGCTCCACACGCCGCTCAACTCCGTGATCGGCTACGCGGAGATCCTCCGGGACGAGATCGACGGCCCGCTCAATCCCGAGCAGCGGGCGAGCGTGGAACGGATCATCGCCGGGGGACACCGGCTCGTCTCGCTGGCCGACGCGATCCTCGATCTCTCCCGTATGGAGACGGCCGGGGTCTCCCTCGCTTCCGCTGGGTTCCAGGTCCGGGAGGCCATCCGGGAAGCCGTGAGCGCCTACGAAGACCAGGCGCACCGCAAAGGGCTGACCTTCGCGTGCTCCTTCGCACCGGACGTGCCCGAGGAGCTGAGGGGCGACGGCGACCGTCTCGTGCAGGCGCTGCGGGTGCTCCTCGACAACGCGGTGAAGTTCACCGAGGCGGGAGAGATCGCGGTGGAGGTCGCCAGGCACTCGGCCCTGGGGCGACGGGAGTGCCTGCGCTTCACGGTCACGGACACCGGCGCCGGCATCCCCCGGGAGGCGCAGATCGCGATCTTCCGGCCCTTCGAGCGGGCGGAGACCCACGCGACTCGGGCCCACGGGGGCCTCGGGCTCGGGCTGCCCATCTGCCGGGGGCTCGTGGAGAAGATGGGGGGCCAGCTCTGGGTCGAGAGTGAGCCGGGGCGGGGAAGCGCGTTTACGTTTACGGCGTGTTTCGAAGTGCCGTAAACGCAACTATTAGTCATTAGTCATTAGCTATTAGGAGTTACGAACTGCGAGCTCCGGAACTCCGGCGGTAACTCCTAACAGCTATACAGCGCGTCACAATTGTTTGCGCATCTGCCCCTGAGCGTAGTTGCCCCACGCGTGGGCGAACCTCGCTGCGCGAGAACCGCCCACCCTACGGCAACCCGGTACGCGCAACTATTTACGACGTCGTGTATAATAGCTAACAGCTAACGCCTGCCTTTAACAAACTTCCCCAGCACTCTCGCGAGCTCTGCGGCGTTGAACGGCTTCGACACGTACTCGTCCATGCCGGCTGCCAGTAAGCGCTCCCGGTCGCCCTCCAGCGCGAAGGCGGTGACCGCGACGATCGGGAGGTCCCGGGGGACGCCGGGGGAGCGCCCCTCCCGGATGAGCCGCGTCGCTTCCAGTCCGTCGATCTCGGGCATCCGTACGTCCATGAGAATGAGGTCGAAGCGTCCGGTCCCGAGGAGCTCGAGGGCCCTGCGTCCGTCCGCCGCTACCTCCACGGAGTGCCCCATCTTCTCGAGGAGGCTGCGGGCGTAGACCTGGCTCACCGGGTTGTCCTCGGCCAGGAGGATCCGCAGGCAGCCGACGCAGACCTGCCCGCGCGGCTCACCCTTTGCCTCCGGGGCGGTGCCCACGGCCGCCTCAATCGTGAAGCAGAACGTGCTCCCGGTTCCGGGCACGCTCTCGGCCCGGATCGTGCCGCCCATAAGTTCCACGAGCCGTCTCGAGAGGGCGAGCCCGAGGCCGGTGCCGCCGTGCTTCATGTGGACCGCTCCGCCCACCTGTGAGAACGGTTCGAAGATCCTCTCCACGTCCCGTTCGGCCATGCCGATGCCGGTGTCGGTCACCCGGAAGAGGAGCCGGACCCTTCCGGTCGAGGGGTCGGGACCGCCGGGCTCCTGCGTCACGGAGACCGTGATCTCGCCCGTTTCCGTGAACTTGACGGCGTTGCCGACGACGTTCCTCAGAATCTGGCCCAGCCGGTGGCGGTCGCTGATGATCTTGCGCGGGAGCCGTTCGTCCACGGAAGAACGGAGCGCCAGGCCCTTCCTGCGGGCCCTCGCGGCGTGGCCGGAGAGGAAGGAGTGGAGCGCCGAGCGCAGGTCGAAGGGGGCCTGCCGCAGGCCGACCGTCCCGGCCTCGGTGCGGGCCAGATCGAGGAGGTCGTCGATCAGCTCCAGCAGGTTCTGGGCCGATTGCTTGAGAAGATCCTGGTAGGTGCGCAGCTTGGGCGGAAGGCTCGGGTCGAGGAGTGTGAGCTCGGCCATACCCATGATTCCGTTGAGGGGCGTCCGCAGCTCGTGGCTCATGTTGGCGAAGAAGTCGTACCGGGCGCGCCCGGCTTCTTCCGCCGCGGCTCTCGCCCGGCGGGCCTCTTCCTGCGCCAGCCGGAGCTCCTCCGTGAGGCGCCGGCATCTCTCTTCCAGTTCCCGCGGCGTCTCGCCGGGAGGCTCCGAAGGGTCGGGATGCGCGACCGTAGGGCCGTGATCTTCGGACGCCGGTGCCGCTTGCAAACGAGGCTTGGATTCTACCATTGAATTCTCCTAAACTCCTCCGAATCGTCGCCGGAACCCCCATGCGCGACGGGTCATCCAGATAGGCTAGTGCCAGTCCTAGGGTTTTCAACCCGACGAGGCCTCGACGAGACGGCGGCGTGCGCCGGCTTCCCCAGCGACGGCCCTCCGCGTTGACAGGTGACCTGGCCGGGTAAGAATGGCCGCGGAGAGAACTCCATCATGGCAGGAGGAGCGGATGGGCACGACTCGTAGCCGAGACAGGAATTCGATACAAGGATCCGCCGGCTCGGAGGACGAGCGCATCCTGCTCCTCGCGTCCATCGTCGACTCCTCGGAGGACGCCATCGTCGGTAAGACGCCGGACGGCGTCATCACGAGCTGGAACCGCGCGGCGGAGGTGATGTACGGCTACACGGCCGAGGAGGCCGTGGGTCAGCCCGTCGCCATCCTCGAGTCCCCGGAGCGCCCCGGGGAGATGGACGAGATCCTGAGGAAGATCCGCAAGGGCGAGCGGATCGAACACCACGAGACCACCCGCCGCAGCAAGGACGGGAACTCCATCTACGTCTCCGTCTCCGTCTCCCCGATCCTCGACTCCTCGGGCCGGCTGATCGGTGCCTCCTCCATTTCCCGGGACATCACCGAGCGAAAGCGCGTCGAGGAGCAGCAGATCGCCACCGCCAAGTACGCCCGGAGCCTGCTCGAGGCGAGCCTGGACCCGCTCGTCACGATCAGCCCCGAGGGCAAGATCATGGACGCCAACGAGTCGGCGGTCAAAGTGACCGGCGTGCCGAAGGATCAGCTCATCGGCACGGACTTCTCCGACTACTTCACTGAGCCGGAGAAGGCCCGCGAGGGATACCGGCAGGTCTTTGCCAAGGGCTCGGTGACGGACTACCCGCTCACCATCCGCCACAGGGACGGCCAGCTCACCGACGTCCTCTACAACGCCTCCGTGTACCGCGACATGCAGGGCAAGGTGCTCGGCGTCTTCGCCGCGGCGCGCGACGTGACGGCGCAGCGGCAGGCCGCGCAGTATGCCCGGAGCCTGATCGAGGCCTCGCTCGACCCCCTCGTCACGATCAGCCCGGAGGGGAAGATCACGGACGTCAACGAGGCGACCGTGAAGGTCACCGGGATGCCGCGGAAAGAGCTCATCGGCACCGACT
>JACRCS010000663.1 GCA_016218905.1 Deltaproteobacteria bacterium | reverse complement strand
GAGCTCTCCCGGCTCGGTGATCTCGTGCACCACTCCACGGGACAGCGCTTCGTCGGCACCCAGGGTCCGGCCCGTGTAGACGAGATCCTGGAGGACCTCCGGAGCGAGCGTGGCGCGCAGGATCTCGAGGGCGAGCGGTGGGAACGGAATCCCCACCAGCAGCTCCGGCACGCCGATCTTTCCCGGTCCGCCGGCCATAAGCCGACGGTCGCAGCAGGCCATCAGGAGGTGACCGCCGGCCAGGGCGTGGCCGTTCACAGCCGCAACGGTCGGCTTGGGGAAGGAGAAGAGGCGGCCGAACGCCGCGTCGAGGAGCGGCAGGTACTCCCGGACGTGCTCCGGCCCGCCTTCCAGCAAGCGGAAGAGGTCCACTCCGGCCGAGAAGGCGGTGCCCGCACCCGTCAGTACGACGGCCGCGGCGTCTGAGCGCTCCACGTCGTCGAGCGCGGCCACGAGCGCCCGCAGGAGCTCCGCGTCCAGGGCGTTCACCTTCCCTCGGTTCATCCGCAGGATCGCGATCCCCGACTGGTCTTCCCGTTCCAGGATCATCGATACTCCTTTCCGGCATCGTCTGGCCACGGAGGCTCGTCCCCCGCCACGAGCCAACCGTGAATCTCCACGGTCAACGCCTCGATCCTCTGACTCAGTTGCTGCGTCATCCGAGTCAGCTCCGTGTTCTGCGCCATGAGCGTCATGAGCTGCTCGGTGTTCTGCAGTGCGAGGCCTGCCTCTCTTCGCTCGCCCTGGCCAGGGCCTCCCGGTGCTGTGCATCGGCGTCGGAGTGCGCATTGTCTCGATCCGCCTGCCGGGTCTGCGCGAGGAGGATCAGCGGCGCGGCGTAAGCGGCCTGGAGGCTGAAGGCGAGTTGCGCGGCCTCGCAGGCCGCACAAACAACCTCGTGCACCGCTAGTGGATCATCGAAGACGACCGGCTCTTCCACGAGGCTCCCCGGCTCTTCTGCCCGCTCCACGCTACTCCAACACCTCTCGAACCTTTTCGGCCAACTGCCGCAGGGTGAACGGCTTCTCCAAGAGCCGCACCCCCTCCTCGAGCACGCCCCGGTGTGCGATGACGTCGGCTGTGTAACCCGAGAGAAAGAGGCACCTGAGGTCCGGCCGGGCCGCCGTGAGCCCTTCGGACAGCGCCCGACCGTTCATTTCGGGCATCACGACGTCGGTGACGAGCAGGTGGATCGTGCCAACGTACTCTTCGGCGAGGCGAAGCGCCTCGCCCGGCGTGCCGGCGCGGAGCACGGTGTAGCCGAGCCCCTCCAGCATCTCGGTGCACAGGGTAAGGATCGCCTCCTCATCCTCCACGAGGAGCACGGTCTCGGTGCCTCCGGGCGGGACCCCGCCCGCCCGTCCCTCGGTCTTCCCCCTGTCTTCGGGCCTCGCCCGGGGCAGATAGACGCGAAAGGTGGAGCCTTGGCCGGGTGCGCTGGCGGCATCGACAACGCCCCCGTTCTGCCGGACGATGCCATACACGGTGGCGAGCCCGAGCCCCGTGCCCTGGCCCGGGCCCTTGGTGGTGAAGAAGGGCTCGAAGAGGTGGCCCAGGGTCTCGTCGTCCATGCCGCAGCCGTTGTCGCTCACCGTGAGGAGAACATACTCCCCCGGGGCGAGCGCCTCGCCGCTGGCGCCGCCGGCCTCGGCCAGGGTGACGTTGCGGGTCTCGAGGGTGACCCGGCCCGTGCCGGCGATGGCGTCGCGGGCGTTCACGACAAGGTTCGCCAGCAGCTGGTCGAGCTGCGAGGGGTCGAGCCGCACGTTCAGGGTCCCCGCGCCCGGCATCCAGACGAGATCGATGTCCTCGCCGATGAGCCGCCGCAGGATCTGCAGCATCCCCGCCACGGCCTCGTTGAGGTCGAATACCCGGGGGTTCACGGTCTGCCGGCGTGCGAAGGCCAGGAGCTGGCGGGTGAGGACCGAGGAGTGCTCGGCAGCCTCGAGGATCTCGGTCAGGTCTTGGTGGAGGGGGCTTTCTGGGCCGGCCCGGCGCAGCGCGAGCTCCGCGCGACCCAGGATGACGGCGAGCATGTTGTTGAAGTCGTGGGCCACACCGCCGGCGAGCCGCCCGACGGCCTCCATCTTCTGGGCGTGGGCGAGCTGCGTCTGTAGCCCCTCCTTCTCCTCCTCGGCGCGCCTTCGCTCGGTGACTTGCTTCTCCAGTTCGGCGGCATGCTTCCGCCCGGCCTCGTACAGCCGTGCGTTCGCTACCGCGAGCGCGGCCAGGTTGGCCAGGGTGCTGCACTGATCGATCTGTGCTTCCGTGAAGTTCCGCGGCTCCCCGTTGGACGCCACGATCAGGACGCCCTCCGGCCCATCCCCGGCCAGGAGCGGCAGGTAGAGGATCGACCGCAGGTTTCTCCGGCGCGTGACCTCCTGCTCGGCCGGCGTGAGCTCGACGGCGGCGAGGTCAGGAACCGAGAGCGGCCGGCGCGAAGCGAGGGCCTCGCGGATGTGCGGGTGGTCGGCCAGGTTGCTCCGGCACAGCTCCTCGGGGAATCCGGGAGGCAGGGCAGGCGCGGTCGCGCGCAGGTGGAGCGCCTCTCCCTCCAGGAGGTAGACGGCCGCGGTGTCCAGCCCGAAGAGCCGGGTGGCGCCGTCCGCGGTGGCCTGGATCACCTTGGCCATGTCCAGCGTCGCGGCCATGCTTTGGCTGACGTCGAGAAGCGTGGCGAGGCCACGTGTGCGGTGGCGAAGGTCCTCCTCGGCCCGCTTGCGCTCGGTGATGTCCCGGACGACGCTCAGATACGCCCGCCGCCCTCGGAACTCTACCAGGCGAGCGCTGACCTCCACGGGCATCACGGAGCCGTCCTTGCGAACGTGGGCAGATTCGAACACGGTCTCGCCCTGCCGGGCAATCTGGGCGAGCCGCTCGGGGACCCGGGCCGCGAACTCGGGGGGGTCAAGACGGCTGATGTGCAGCGACACCATTTCCTCCTTCGTGTATCCGAGACGTTCGTGCGCCGTCTCGTTGACGTCGATGAAGTTGCCATCGAGGTCCAGGAGGAAGATCGCGTCGGTGGCCGAGTCGAAGAGGGTCCGGTAGTTCTGCTCACTCTCCTTGAGCGCCTGCTCAGCCTGCATTCGCTCGCGCTCGGTCTCCATGGCGTCGAGGGCGAAGGAGATGTCGACCCCGACCTCTTCCAGGAGCCGGCGCTCCTCCTCGGCGAAGAAGCCGGGCTCCGCAGCGTAGAGGTTCAGGGTGCCGGTCACCTGCCCGCGGAGCCGGAAGGGGATCGCGGCGGAAGAGCCGTACCCGCGGCGCAGGGCCGCGTCCCTCCAGGGCCGCATCCGGGGGTCGGAGGCGATGTCGTCGCAGATCGCCACCGCCCCGTTGCGCAGCGCCGATCCCGTGGGGCCCAGGCCCACGGGGTCGGCGCCGCAGTGGATCGAAAGGCCGGACAGGTACCCGTCCTCGTGCCCGGCGCAGGCCACCGGCGAGACCACGCCTGTGGCCTCGTCCACCAGACCCACCGAGGCCATCCGGAACCCGCCGGACTCCACCGCCACTCGTGCGAGCCCCTCGAACAGCTCGCCCCGGTCTTGGAGGCGCACGATGGCCTGGTTGACCTGGCCCAGGAACGCATAGAGCCGCGTGACGTAGCGCAGCCGCTCCTCGGCATGACGCCGCTCGCTGACGTCGACCCAGGAACCGACGATCTCCACCGGTTCGCCGCTCCCGTTGCGGATCAGCCTCAGCTCGTCGTG
>JACRCS010000662.1 GCA_016218905.1 Deltaproteobacteria bacterium | reverse complement strand
CGGGTCGAGGATGTTCTTCTCCTCGTCCCGGTAGCCGAGGAAGGGATTGATCACGAGCTGGCTCGTCAGGCCGCGCACGTGCTCGTAGTCCCCAACGATGAACGCGGTCCCCACGGGCCGCCCCTCCCTCCCCTCCCGCGCCAGATCAGAGGCCAGCTGGATGACGCGGGCCATGACCTGGGGCTCGATGTCGCCCAGCAGAGTGGCGCCGGCGGCCAGCGTGAAGGACGGAAGCTCCCGCGCGACGTCGACGACGGCCAGCGTGTCCAGGGTGCCGGCGCCCGGCAGCCCGTAGAGGTTGATGACCCGGTCCTCCGGCCGCAGCAGCCCTTGGGACAAAACGAGCAGAAGCGTCAGGGACCGCTGGCTGCCGCGGCTGAACCCCGAGAACGGAGTCAAGACCGTGCGGTGCCGCCTCGCAATCGGGCCCGGGATCGGCACTCGGCCCTGGGTGACCAGGATGACTTCGACCTCCGCGCCGAGCCCCCGCAGCGCTGTCGGAGAGCGCAAGCCGTCGTAGTCGATGAGGATTGCCTGGGCCCGGGTCTCCCGCGCCAGGGCGACGGCGTGACGGACGAGCCGCCGGGAGAGCGAGGCGGCGTCCTTACGCCGGGTCTCTCGGCTCTGGACCTTCCCGTGGACGATCAGGTCGCGCACCTCGCGGCGGGCTCGGGCGGCCACGGCTCGCTCGCGAAGCGCCGGCGCCCGCAGGGCTCGGGCTGTCTCCGCAAGCAGGAGCAAGTGCCGATCCACTTGCTCCGCGGGCCCGAGGATCATGACGAGAAGGTGCACGGGCTGGCCGTCGGCGCTTTCGTACTCCACACCCGCGGCGCTTCGGCCCACGGCCATCACGAACTCCTTGAGGCCGGGGATCCGCGCGTGGGGGAGGGCGAGTCCGGTTTCGACCCAGGAGCTCACGAGCTGCTCCCGGGCCCAGAGCGCCTCGAAGATCGGCTCCGGAGAGAGGCCCGGCACGGTTCGACAGGTTGCCCGGACGAGTTCGAGGAGCGCGCCGCGCTTCGTGCGGTTCTTGAGGAAGACGATGCGTTCGGTCGCGATGTAGTCGGACAGGACCATGCGTCGTCCACGGAAGTCGGTGAAGGCCGCCCGAAAGGCGGCGAGGTTTCGGGAGCGGCCGTGGCCCGTTCGCCCGCGACGAGCCGTCTCCCTGCATTTCTGCTCACGCTACCGCCAGGGGCGAGCGCTGGCAACCGTCCGGCAGGCCCGGGATTCACCGGGGGTTGCCGCGGGCGCGAACACCAGGGTTCCCTACCGATTCGGCCCTGCTGGGCCCCGAACGGGAAACACCCCGGCCCGAAATCCTCGGAGCCGGGGGGATCGGTCACCGGTTGGGCCAGGGCAGACTCCAGACCGCCTCAGAACCGGTACGGCTTGTTGGTTGATTCAAACAATGGAAATCAGCGTCTCACGAATACCGGGTAATCGTTATACGTGGAGAACGCTGTATTGCTGATCGTGGTCACAACCAGTGTATCAAGATCCAGAACCAATATGTTCGCCTCAGAAAAGCCGACCACTTCCGTGAATGCAACCTTGCGTCCATCCTGAGATACCGACGGTCGGTAGAGGGGATGGTCCGATGAGTTGGTCAATGGTCCAACTTTGTCGGATCCAGTAAGAGAGATACGATAGATGTTGGGCCTGCTATTGAGCACAGAGACTTGTGCAGAGGAGTAGTAGATCGTATCGGTCGACCAGTCGACCGTTGGATCGAACGGCGTCGGGTCCGTAGCATAAGAGCCGCCGCCGGGAGCCGTGCCACCGTCGACACGCTTCATGTTCGTGCCGTCCAGATGAATGGTGGCGAGCTGGGTCCCGTTCCCGCGGTTCGTTGTGAAGACGATCAGCGAGCCGTCCGCGCTGAACGAGGGGGAACGCTCGTCCGGATTGTAATATCCGTCACCCGGCAAATCGGGGTCTATGGCAAGCGGGGTGACCCTGTGCTGATTCGTACCGTCCGCGTTCATGATGGAGAGGAACCTGCCTTTTTCCGTGGCGGTATTATAAGCGCCGATGAACGCGATCTTGGTTCCATCCGGCGAGAACGCCGGACTGGAGGCCGAGTAGACCGCGCCTGCGCTGCATCGCGTCGTCAAATCTGTCGGGTTGCCCAGGTCGCTGCCCATCACACGGATGAACCCGTTGCCGCCGCATTCTGCCGTGTAGGCCACCTGTTGGCCATCTGCAGAGAAGGCCATTTCGGAGAAGTAGTCGTATCCATCAAACACTGTGGAAGCCTTCAGGACAACCTTTCCGGACCCATCCGCGTTCATGCCGTAGAGATCCCCTCCATTGGAGAAGACCAGGTCTACATTCTTGAAGCCGGACTCGGTGCCGGTACCCCCGCCCGAAGCCGTAGGCGTCGCCGACACCTCGGAGGAGCCCTGGCTTTCGCCGAGAACGTTGACGGAGGTCACCACGTAGTAGTAGGTCGTACCGTTGGCGAGACCTTTGTGATCGTACGGGCTCGTCGCGTTCGGGACCTCGGTGCCGTTGCCCGCTCCGGGGCTCGTGGCCCAGTAGATGTTGTAGGAGGTTGCCCCGGCCACGGGGTTCCAGCGCAGCGTCACCTCCCCGCTCTTCGCGGTGGCCGTTACGCCGCTCGGCACCTTGGGGATCGTCGGCACGGTCGTGTCTCCCCCCCCGCCGCCGCCACCACCGCAGGCGGGCAGGCCCATCAAAGGAAGAACCACCATCGAGACGACGAAGAGCTTCCGAACGCGTGTCACCAGCCTTCTCCTTTGGACCTGGACGTGAACGCACTCCAGGTCGCCCGTTAGGACCTCTGTCTTCCGCCGCAACCCCCGTTCCCTCCGACACCGCGCTCGCCCTCCAAAGATCGGCCAACCCGCGGGGGACTTGAGCCCCGATCGGTGCCCAAGGGACCTGCGGGGTACCGGCTCCCCGCCAGGCCGGCGGCGGGCGGACCTCTCCCCGGTCCGGCATCGTCCGCGGGGACCACGGTTCCTGACATTGACAGCCGCTGCGCGTTCCTGCTATCTCGTTGCCCTCTGGTCTGCCAACTTCGGGAGCTCACGGCATGAAGCGCATCCTTTCCGGCATCCAGCCCTCCGGGGCGTTCCACATCGGCAACTACTTCGGCATGATGCAGAAGATGATCCAGTACCAGGACGAGTCGGATCTCTTCTGCTTCATTGCCAACGACCACGCGATGACATCGCTCTCCGAGGGGCCGGCGCTTGCCCGCGGGACCTTCGAGGCCGCGGCGGCGTTCCTGGCCCTGGGCCTCGACCCGGCCAAGGCCACCTTCTGGGTCCAGTCCGACGTGCCCGAGGTGCAGGAGCTCACGTGGGTGCTCTCGAGCCTCACGCCCATGGGGCTCCTCGAGCGGTGCCACTCCTACAAAGACAAGGTCGCCCGCGGCATCGCGGCCAACCACGGCTTGTTCGCGTACCCGGTGCTGATGGCGGCCGACATCTTGCTCTTCCAGAGCGACGTCGTGCCGGTCGGGAAGGACCAGAAGCAGCACCTGGAGGTCGCCCGGGATCTGGCGATCAAGTTCAACAACGCCTTCGGCGACACCTTCGTGGTGCCGGAGGCGGAGATCGACGACGAGGTGGCCGTGATCCCGGGCACCGACGGCCAGAAGATGTCGAAGTCCTACGGCAACGCGATCTACATCCTCACCGACAAGCCGACCCTGAAGAAGGCAGTGATGGCGATCGTGACCGACGCCACACCGGTCGAGGCGCCGAAGGACCCGGACCGGTGCAACCTCTACGCGATCACCCGGCTCTTCCTCGGCGCCGAGGAGCGTTCGGCGCTTCGGGAACGGTACCAGGCCGGCGGCCTGAAGTACTCGGACGTGAAGAAGGAGCTGATCGAGCTCATCTGGAACACCTTCGCGCCGCACCGGGAGCGCTGGGACCACTACCTCGCGAACCCCGGTGAGGTGCTCCGGATTTTGGAAGAGGGAGCCGAAAAGGCCCGCGCCGCCGCCGCGCCCACCCTCACCGACGTTCGCAAGCGCGTGGGCCTGGCGTACCGGTAGATGCGCGAGCCGGGTGCCGAGCTCCGGGCGTCTCGCAGGTCCTTCAGGAGTCAGCGCTGAGCGCGGAAACCGAGGCGCGGCCCGTGGCTCCCGACACACGGCGCTCGGCGGTCCTCGGCAGCTACCTCTGGCGGCTTCTCCCGTACGCCCGTCGCTACCGCGCCCGGGCCGCGGTGGGGCTCGCCACGAACGTCCTCGCCCGGGTCTTCGACCTGCTGCCCATGATCGTGGTGGGCCGGATCGTGGACACGATCACGGCCGCGGGCCGGACCGGCGCGACCGTGCCGGCCGGCACCTTCGTCCTCTGGGGCCTGGGGATCCTCTCCACCTTTCTCGGCCTCGCCGTGTTCCAGAGCGGGAGCGACTACGCCTGGGATTCGCTGGCCCAGAAGATGCGCCACGACCTTCGGGTGAGCCTCTACGAGCACCTGCAACGGCTCGACGTGGCCTACTTCGAGGACCGTCAGACCGGCGATCTGATGGGCGTGCTCTCGAACGACGTGGACAACCTGGAGAACTTCTTTTCCGACGCCACGACGAGCATCGTCCGGATCACGATCACGCTTCTCGGCACCTACGGCTTCCTGCTGTGGCTCGACTGGCGGCTCGCGGCCCTCCTCTTCGCGCCGCTGCCCTTAGCGGTGGACGCGGTGCGCTTCTTCGCCACCAAGGTCCAGCCCCAGTATCGGCGCACGCGCGAGGCCGTGGGCGCCATCAACAGCGTGTTCGAGAACAACCTCCAGGGGATCGGCGTCATCCAAGCCTACACCGCCGAAGCCCACCAGGCCGACCGGGTGCGGCTGCGTTCGGT